>JAITWV010000349.1 GCA_031285105.1 Streptococcaceae bacterium
TGTTCTTTTTTAGAACAATCCGATTTTTTTATTTTACCCACCCATCGCTGCAGCTGTATAAGCATCCGTGATTTGAGTAGCTTCTTGCGTATAAACATCCATCAATTTCTTCGCCCAAGCTTCATATTCTTCATAAGTCGCATCACCTTTTAATTGAATTTCAGCCATTTTACTTACACCTGCGTTTGAAATCTCAGCAAGTTTTGTAATTTTAGCATTCGATAATTCAGCTAATGCAGTGATATCTCCAGCTTTTGACGGAGCCTCTGCATTAAATTCATCAACTAGACCAGGAACAGCATCTTTAATTTTTTGGCTATATTCATCAAGAATTGCTTGGAATCTTTCGTCTGCTGTTTTTTCCTCAGCTACAGAAGATTCAGTAGTTGGTGTTGAAGAATCTTGCGAATTGCCATTATCTGACGAGCAAGCTGTTAGTGTAGTTACGCAAATTAGGGATGCGAAGATTAATAAATATTTTTTCATGATTTCTTTCCTTTTCTGTATGCAATTTATGTATTGTTAGCTAAAAATATGAATAACATTACTATTAAATTATAACGTACAAAAAAAAAAAAAACAATCATATAAATGAAAACGAGTACCTTATTAAAAATATTTAATCATATAAACATCTATAGTAACAATTTCATTCATTTCTTTCATAAAAACAGTTGACACTACCTAATAAGTATTTTATCATTAACTTACAAACAACTACTTAATAAGTATAAAGGAGAACAAATTATGTCAACTAATCTAACAAATTTCACACAAACACTTCTCAACGAAACTTGGGGACAAATGAGTACAACTGTTGCTAAACATATTAAATTCTGGGTAAGCGTCGGAATTATTTTGAGCTTCTTAATGATTGCTATAAGCGTATTCATCATTTTATTTGGTAATCGTACTTTCGGTATCGGCATGATGGTTGCTGGGTTAATCGGGACAATTTGTAACACTTGGCATTTCACAAGAGTTCAAAAAGTGATTGATCAAACATTCAAAAAGATTAAATTAGAGGAGATTATTTAATATGAATTACACACAAGCTAATCAATTAAATTTCAACCCACGCACACAAATGTCTCAAATTTTAGTCGAAGGTTTTTGGGACATCTTATTTTCAAAATTCAAAGTCGAAAAAGCAAAATTAATCAACGCATTAGAACATTGCTTTGATTTATCTGTTTTCTACGTGGCACATGATGAAAGTCAAATTTATTCAATTGTCGCAAATAGTCCAACTGGTACTTGCTTTCAATTAGATAAAAAGCTCCTTCAAAAAAAACTTGGGTTTATCAGTGGGTGGATTGTCTATAAAGTATGCACCACACATTTGCATACGAATTATCCAGCAGTTGATAATACTACATATAATTATATTGATTTGGTAGTCTCATCGCCAAATTCCTTACAAAAAGGCGTTACTTATGGTTTAATGCAGCACATAGTCACTCAATCAAACAACAAAAATTTCATGCTGTTAGTTCAAGCAAATAATACACCGGCTGTTCGTTTGTATGAAAAAGTTGGTTTTAGGGAAAATTCTAGAAAAAAATCAAAAGTTCCAGGTGCAAAATTTGATTTATTTTTAACATATAACGTTTAGGAGGCGACAATGGATAATTTTTTATTAGGCTTATTAATGAGTGCCAAATTAACCGCCTATGAGCTACACGTCATGATTCGTGATAACTATGATGGCATCAGCTCAAACAGTTTAGGAAACATTCAGCGTGCTTTAAAGATATTGCATAAAGATGGGTTTGTCAGCATGGAAGAAATACCCAATGGCAAGACAGTCAAGAAGGTATTTACGATTACAATTTCTGGTCGTTTAAAATTTTTAGACTGGACCAGACAGCCAATTGCCTTAACCAAAGTGAAGAATATTGAAATAGGAAAATTATTATTACTTGGTTATCTTTCAAAAGAGGAACAAATTAAAAATATCGAGTCGGTTATTGCGTCATTAAAAGAAGAATTTGCTTATTTAACTACGATTCAAGAAGCAATTTCGAACCAACGTGAAACTTTAAAAGAGCAAGAAGTTCAAGTTGAGGACGCTTTGAAGGAAATGATTTCTTCTGATTTGCCTTTTTTTGAAGAAATATTACAGGCAACCAAGCGTGAAAAATTAGATGAAGTATTTGCTGATGTTGAAAAATTTAGCCTACTTACTTTAAAGCTGGCATTTGATGAAACACAATTTTACTTAGAGTGGTTTGAAAACTTATTATCCAAACTATATTTAGAAAAAGCAAATTAAATGTTCGTGAATTATTCGCAACAAAACTCCCCACGGGCAATTAACTCGTTGCCCGTGGGGAGTTCTTCAGTTGTTCATGGGCATTCTTCTTTTGACCCATGGGCAATTTTTTCAATCAAAATAAGCAATCAAACACGAACTTTTCTCAACTAAAAAATTGAACCTATTCTTCCACTATGTATATTTAAATTTCAAGCATTACCCAACTACCTCAATTTTAATCACTTTTATTTGTGCTGGATAACTTTCGGCAACTCCACCTTCAAAATACACTCGCACAAATTCTCCGAGGCGAATATCACTTTCACCTACTTGGTACCAATTGGTTGTAAATGGTGCATTTTCAATATTACCCATTCGTAATTCTTCAAAATTCGCTTCGACAAATGTAGCATATTGAATAAATTCCACATCACTTAATTGCGGACGTTTATCGACCAATCCATGCCAAAAATATCCTTCGATAAACTGTTCTTCTTGAGCGTTCGTGTCTGAGCTACATCCTACTAATAAAAATAAAGAGATAACGATGGTTCCTAGTAATAATAATTTTTTCATATTTCCCTCCGTTTTTTGCTGAAATAATAAATTGCTGCAGGTTCTTCTCCTGAGATTTCATCCAATTTGAATCCTAATTTATCCATATAAAAATGGTGATTTCGCGTTGAAAAACTTGGTGTGTCGACTTTCCAAACAGCTGTATTTGGATAACTTTCTTCGATATGTTGCCAAATTTCAACTCCTAGTACTTTGCCATGATGAGTTGGGGCTATGAACAAACTTCCAAGAATAGTTTCGTTGTTTTCATTTGTTTTCAACGAATAAGCGCCGATTGGTTCTTCATTCAAATAAATTGCGGTTGCGTGGACTTTCGGTGACAGAAACCATCTTTTTAAATAACTATCGCTATCATAACCTGGTGGTCCAGTATCTAACTTCAAATGCAACTGACTATCTGTATTAAACGCTGCTTGTGCGATTGGTTGGAATATTGGTATATCATTTCCTTCAAATTTTCTAAACTCTAACTCTCTCATTTTTCCCACCTCCTTTACTATTTTAACATGATAAAGACCTTACTTTTATTTAAATTCAAAAGATATTCTCGAATATTTCGCTTTCTTACGATATACCTTTTTATGATATACTAAATTATCAAAAAAGAATTCAAGGTGAAATTATGCTACAATGAAATCTTTAAGAAAGTAGGGATAATATGTCTGTATATATGAAAAAAGGCCAAAAACTCATGAATATCCGCATCAAAAAAGTCGGTATTAACGGCGAGGGAGTAGCTAACTATAAAGGAAAAATCTTATTTGTGCCTAATGCTCTAAAAAACGAAATTGTTGATGTACGTGTGGGTGATATTGAAAAAACATTTGCCTATGCTGAAATTATCAAATTCAAGAAAAAAAGCAAAATGCGTGTAAAAGCTCCATGCCCAGTTTATGAAAAATGCGGTGGTTGTCAGCTTCAACATATGGATTATCAAGAGCAATTAGTGTTCAAAAAAGAATTATTAGCTCAATCACTAGCCAAATTTAAACCAGAAGGCTATGAAACATACAATTTACTCGACACTATTGGCATGAAAGACCCTTGGAACTACCGCAATAAAGCCCAATTTCAATTAAGACGATTTGGTCAAAAAACAATTGCTGGTTTATATGAACTAAATTCTCATAAGCTAGTCGAAATTCGTGATTGTTTGGTCCAAGAAAAGCACACACAAGAGGTTATTAATACAGTTGTTGATGTGTTAAATGAGTTCAAATCTTCTGTTTACAATGAAAAAGAAAAACGTGGAAGCTTTAAAACATTGATGACACGATTCGCTTTTGAAACAGGCGAACAACAACTTGTTTTTATCACTGCCACTAAAGAATTTCGCAATAAGGAATTAATTATCGAAAGGATAACAAAAAAACATCCACAAATTGTTTCAATCATGCAAAACGTTCATCCAAAGAATACTTCTGAAATTTTTGGTGAGCAGACCATTCATTTATGGGGCAAAAACTCGATTCAAGAACACATCAATGAAGTCGTTTTTGACTTATCAGCGCGCGCGTTTTTCCAATTAAACCCAGTACAAACAAGCATTCTATACAAAGAAGCCGCTAAAGCATTAGAAATGAAGCAAGATGAAACCTTAGTTGACGCCTATTGTGGTGTTGGGACGATTGGACTATCATTTGCCAAACTTGCCAAAGAGATTCGTGGCATGGATGTGATTGCTAGTGGAATTGCGGATGCCAAACATAATGCCAAAAGAATGGGACTAACAAATACGCAT
Source organism: Streptococcaceae bacterium (assembly GCA_031285105.1). Lineage (GTDB taxonomy): Bacteria > Bacillota > Bacilli > Lactobacillales > Streptococcaceae > JAITWV01. The sequence goes on from JAITWV010000349.1 coordinate 4,575, forward strand.
TATGAAGTTGGAAAAGCTGAAGTGTTGCTACCAAAATGGCTAAAAAAAGGATTTGAGCCAGATGCAATTATTGTCGATCCGCCTCGTGCTGGTTTAGATATAGCCTTAAGAAAAGCAATTATGGAAAATCCACCGAGGAAATTGGTGTATATTTCATGCAATGTTTCAACTTTAGCCCGTGACATGGTGGAATTAGCACAAGTGTACAATGTGGAATATATGCAATCTGTCGACATGTTCCCATTTACTGCTCGTTGTGAAGTAGTAGTAAGAATGCGCTTGAAGTAACTTTCTATTTTGAATAAAAAACATCCTCTTGCAATGAACCACAAGAGGATGTTTGCTTATATAAGACGTGCTTTAATTGAAGAAATTTCATCCTCGCTCAAACCAAGTGCTTTGACATAATTTTCAACCGAAGTATAATTCGTATAAAGATAATCCAAAACCGTTTCCATATATTCAGGCTTAGAATAAAACATTTCAGCTGGTTGCGTTTCAAGTAGCGCTTGAATTTCAGGAGATTGTTTAATGTTTTCAAAGCTTGGCACATAATCTTTCACTATTTCACTAAATTCAACATTTCCTAAAGATAATAGCAACATGGCAATTAGTCCTGTTCGGTCTTTTCCGACAAAACAATGAAACAAAATACCACCTTCAGGAGCACTCGCAATTGTTTTTAAGGCATTAGCTAGCGTATTTTTTTCTTTTAAAACCTCAAGATAATACTGCTCTAGAAAACTCAAAGGCGACACCATTAACTTCATCGCCAATTCTTGTGGTGATACAGAATAAATAGGTGTGTGTTGAAAATTAAACCGTGCATTCTCTTTTAACACATGTCCAGTCATTTCTAACTCTTCGCTACTTCTTAAGTCAATAATCGTGCGAATACCATATTCATAAAGCTCATCTATTTCTTCTTTTGTTAAATTTGCTACGCTGTCACTTCTTAAAAACTGTCCGTATTTTGTATATGTACCTGAAATTGATGGGATTCCACCTAATTCTCTAGTGTTATAGGTTGTCTTTAATTCTAATTGTTTTGTATTTATCATTATTTTCTCCTACTTTTCCATTTATTATATCTATTTATGCTAGTTAATTTATATTCACGCTTTAGTACAGTGTAAGTTAAATTGATACTTGAAAAGCGAAAGCTTGTGAATTTCAACACTGCGAATTTTCGGCTGGCTTGGATCTGCGCTTAGGGTGTCCGCACTGCTATGGCCGGACCGGTTCCATAACTTTTCAAGAAGGGCGCTTGAAAAGTTATTACACCTCGCAAGCCTACAAGCCAGAGTAAACG
>JAITWV010000418.1 GCA_031285105.1 Streptococcaceae bacterium
TTCTGAGTATCCAATTAAAGGTCGTGGTGGTAAGGGAATTAAAACCGCAAATATTACCCCAAAAAATGGAAAATTAGTTGGATTATCGACAGTCACAGGCGAAGAAGATTTGATGGTCATTAATGATAAAGGAGTCATCATTCGTTTTGCGGTTGAAGATGTTTCACAAACCAGCCGTTCAACACAAGGCGTTCGGTTAATGCGAATGGAAAGTGAAGCAAATGTCGTAACAATGGCAGTCGTTGAAAAAGAAGAAGAAACAACTGACGAAGAAGAATAAAATAATATCCCCTTTAAATTCTGGATTTAAGCTGAATTTGGAGGGGATTTTCTATGTGAATTTCATGTTAGTAATTTAGTTTTGTTTCACGTGAAACATTTGAGCAAACTTATTGTATAAGAAAAGAAAACGTGCTACATTTATCGGTATTAAGAATGGGGATGGAGACTTAAATGAAAAAAAACAAATTATATCTAGGAGTTTTTACAAGTATATTAGCCATTGCAGCAATCAGTTTCTTTTTCTTTCATCAAACACACACAGTAAATGCCAAGAAAGCAGCGTTTCAACCAATTTCAGCGAATGAATTAAAAGCAAGAACGCTTAAAGGTATTTCAATACAGACAATCACCAATAATGAAAACGGTTATTTGGTCATTCATTACCCGCAAACTGAAAATTTACAGGTAAACAAAATGATTCAAGAATTAGTAGATGAAAATGTTCAAGCTTATAAAAACGAAGCAGTTGCACATGAAGCAGACGGAAAATTAGAATATTATTTAACCTTTGAAACACATCGTTTGTCAGAAAACATTATCAGTTTTAAGTTTGATAAAACCCAAATTGCACCTTATTTGGCACACCCTGTTGCAGAAATTATTACTAAAACATTTAATTTGCAAACAGGTAAAGAAATCAAATTAATTGATTTGTTGACTAAAAAAGAAGATGTTAAAGTGATTTCAAATGAAATTTATAATGGATTAAAAAATACACCAGCTTATAAAGGCAATCAAGCTGAATTGGATACTTTAAAAAATGGCTTAGCAGCAGATAATGAAAGCAATTTTCAATCATTTGTTTTAGACGATTCATCAATTATATTTTATTTTAGCCCTTATCAAATTGGCTCTGGGATGAATCAAACCAACTCATTTTCCATCAAGCTAGAGAAACTAAAAAATATTTTCAAACCGGAGATGCTAGAAAATGTCTTTACAACAGTTGAGACATCCGATTCAAACGAGACAAGTAGTGCTATACAAGAAAACAAGCAAACACCAAAAACAACACAGGAAAATAAAGTAGATACCCAGAATTTACAAGGAAAAAAACTAATTGCCCTGACTTTTGATGATGGACCAGATCCTAATTCAACGCCACAATTAATAGAATACTTGAAATCAGAAGGCATTCATGCAACGTTTTTTGTTTTGGGAAGTAGGGTTGAATTTTATCCACAAATCGTACAAGAGGCTTATCGCAATGGCAATCAAATTGGTTCACATACTTATAATCACTATAACTTAAGTACCATTTCACCTGAAATTGCTAAGGATGAAATTGATAAAATACAAGCAATCATTGCCCAAACAATTGGTCATGCGCCACAAGGATTAAGACCACCTTATGGTTCAATCACACCAGCAATTGCCGCAATGACGAATCAACCAGTTATTGAATGGAGTGTTGATACACTAGATTGGCAATCAAAAAATCCCGATGCTATTTACAGTGAAGTGATGAATAGTACAACAGACGGCTCGATTATTTTAATGCATGATATTTACACAACAACTGTTGAAGCAGTTAAAAGAATCGTTCCTGAATTGAAAGCACAAGACTATACATTTGTCACTGTTGATCAACTAATACAAGCACGTGCACAAGTAGTAAATGGGCAAGAATATTATTCACTACCACCACAACCATAGAATTAACTTAACCCTTCAAATTTACCTTTGGATAGAATTGGAGGGTTTTTAATCGCAAATTTTTAAAAAGCTATATAGTTTATTGAAAAATCAATCATGACATATTACTTTATAGAACATTTGATAAGCAAACATTGGATGAATTATTAAGCATTTCAAATATCGCACTAAGAAAGAATTGACGTCAGGACCAAATTTATAAGCAAAAAAGAATGTTTTGAATTAAGAAATTAATATTTCGTTAAATTAATTCAAACTACCCAACTCCCTATTATAAAAGTAGACAGAAATCAAAAATCAATGTATAATGTCAACTTGTGAGTGCTCTATTTAAGAGTTCTCCTTGCTGAAAACTATCAGCCATAGACCAAAAGGAGGTGTACAAATCAATGACTAACTATGATGTAACTTATATCATTCGTCCAAACATTGATGAAGAAGCAAAAACTGCTTTAGTAGAACGTTTCAACAACATTCTAACAGAAAACGGTGCAGAAGTTACCGAATCTAAAGAGTGGGAAAAACGTCGCTTAGCATACGAAATCAATGATTTCCGCGAAGGTATCTACCACGTATTAAAAGTTTCTGCTCCATCAACATCAGCGGCTTTAGTTGAATTTGATCGTTTAGCTAAAATCAATGACGACATTATGCGTCACATGATCGTTAAATTAGAAGCTTAATTCTAATTTATGATGGAAGGAATGATGTTTCACGTGAAACATTTTTCCAATCAAGAAGAGATAATACGAAGGGAGATGTAAGAAAATGATTAATAATGTTGTATTAGTAGGACGTTTAACAAAAGATGCAGATTTGCGTTATACTCCTAACAATCGTGCTGTTGCTACATTTACTTTGGCAGTGAATCGTCAGTTCAAGAATCCGCAAGGACAATATGATGCTGACTTTATCAATGTCGTAATTTGGGGGCAATCAGCAGAAGCTTTAGCGAAATATACAAGCAAGGGTAGCCAAATTGGCGTTACAGGTCGCATACAGACTCGTAATTATGAAAACCAACAAGGTCAACGTGTATATGTGACTGAGGTTGTTGCAGATAGTTTCCAATTCTTGGAATCAAGAGCAACATCACAAGAACGTGGCACAGGAAACTTTGATTCTGCAGCAAGACAAAACTACACTAATGATGCAGCACCAAATAATTTTTCAAACAACTCTCAAAGTAGTAACTTCTCAGATAACTCATCACAACAATCATCAAATTTTAGTCGTAATGACGCATTATTTGGTGGTGGGGATGCTCCAATTGATATTCCTGATGATGATTTACCATTCTAATTGCTCAAGCAAAATCTACTAAAGAAAGGAAATATCACAATGGCAATGCAACAACGTCGCGGCGGTCGTCGTCGTAAAAAAGTTGACTTTATCGCAGCTAACAAAATTGAATACATCGATTATAAAGATGTTGAATTATTAAAACGTTTCATTTCAGAATCAGGTAAGATTTTACCTCGTCGTGTAACTGGAACTGGCGCGAAAAACCAACGTAAATTAACAGTAGCTATTAAACGCGCTCGTATCATGGGATTACTTCCATTCGTACAAGGCGAAAACTAGTATATAAAAGGATTGATTGTTTCACGTGAAACAATCAATCCTTTTTTTATTTTCTCAATTTACATCTTTTCTTTTATTTATGGCTTAAATTTATAATTAATAGCAGAACTATGGTAGAATAATCTTGTTACGTATAGTTTAATTTTATTAAGGAGAAGATTATGAAAAAACCAACGATTAAAGATATTTTGCTCTATCTTAGTGCAATGACTTTAGCTGGAATTGCTGGTATCATCATTCTTCCTGCGAATTGGATGCAAATTGCTTGGTCGGTATTTATAGGAATCGTTTTAATCTTATTTACTTGGCGAATGTTAAAAATGATTGATATAAAAGAACTAGAAATGATTCGATATACCAATCAACAAGCTGAAGAATCAATTAAAAAAGTTTTGGATACCATGCCACTTGGAGTTATTCGTTACAATCGTGAAACTTTTGAAGGCATTTGGATGAACCCTTATGCTGATTATGTTTATACCGCTGAGGGAATGCAGATAGATAAAGCAGTTATTCAATCAATACTTGCACTTGATGAACAAAAAATTTCATTTTTGAATGTGGGTGAAAAGCAATATTATTATTATTTATATAAAGAAGATGGTTTAATATATTTTATCGATACAACGAGTGAAAAGTTGATGAAAGATGAAGTGAAAAATCGTCAATTGGTAATCGGAACAATTTCAGTTGATAATTATGATGATATTGCTGAAACAATGGAAGAAAAAGAACTTTCTATTTTGAACAGCATGACAACTTCCATTATTACAGATTGGTTGCGTGAGCATAAAGTCTATTCCAGACGCTTGAATCGAGAACGCTATTTCTTTGTTACTAGATATAAAACCTTAGAGCAAATGATTGCCAATAAGTTTGATTTGGTGGAAAATTTCCGTTTAAAGATGCGTGAAAATGGGACACCTTTAACTCTTTCAATGGGAATTGGTTATGGCATGGCTAGTTCAATTGAGATTGGAAAAATATCTGCGAATAATTTAGAAATTGCTTTAGTTCGCGGTGGTGATCAAGTGGTTGTTAAAGAAGATCGAGAAAGTTCAAGACCACAATATTTCGGTGGAAAATCAGCTTCAGTTGTCAAACGTACACGGGTGCGAACAAGAGCAATGGGAACTGCATTAAAAGGCTTGATTCAAGAAGCAGATGAAGTATATATTATGGGCCATCGTTTTCCGGATATGGATGCAATTGGAGCAGCATTTGGGCTTTTACACTTAACTAGAGAATACGAAAAAGATGGTTATGTTGTTTTAGATCCAGCACAAAATATTGCAGATGTTGAACGTTGTATGCAAGAAATTCAAACCATTCCACTTCTTTTTGATGCAATTATCAAACCCAAAGAAGCAATGATGAATAAAAAAGAAAATTCATTACTTATTATGATTGATTACAACAAGCCAAGTCTTTCAATTTCTCAACATCTTTATAGAGAGTTTAGTAAAGTGGTCATTATTGATCACCATAGACGAAGTGAAGAATTTCCTGAAAATCCACTGTTAAGTTATATTGAAAGTGGTGCAAGTTCAGCTAGTGAATTAGTGACTGAATTAATTCAATTTCATTCTGGTCGCAAAAATAAATTACTCAGTTTAGAAGCAACTTTACTAATGGCAGGAATTGTTGTTGATACCAAAAATTTTCAAATGCAAACCACTTCAAGAACTTTTGATACAGCAAGTTTCTTGCGATCAATGGGGGCTGATAGTGTCAAAGTGCAGAATTTATTATCTAGTGATTTAACTAGTTATATGGATATGAATGAATTAATTTCTAATAATGAATTTGTCACAGAAGATATGATTATTGCCTCTGGTGTCGAGGAAAAACAATATGATAGTGTAACTTCTGCCAAAGCTGCTGATACTATATTATCGTTTAGTGGTATTCATGCTTCATTTGTTATTTCAAGAAGACCAGATGCGAAAGTTGCAATTTCATCAAGAAGTACAAATGATATTAATGTTCAATTAATTATGGAAAAAATGGGTGGCGGTGGACATTTTAATAATGCAGCTGTTCAACTAGAAGGCACCAATGTTCAAATGGTTCGCCAAGAATTAATCGAAGTAATCCATGCCAATATGGATGAAATATATGGGAGGAAAAAATAAAGATGAAAGTAATTTTCTTACAAGATGTAAAAGGTAAAGGAAAAAAAGGTGAAGTAAAAGAAGTACCAACTGGTTATGCGAATAATTTCTTATTGAAAAAAGGATTAGCTAAAGAAGCAACCAATCAAGCAATGAGTGAATTACAAGGAAAGAAAAAGGCACAAGATAAATTAGATGCAGAAGTTTTTGCAGAAGCTCAAAATTTAAAAGCGCTCTTTGACAAGGAAGATACTATTGTAAAAATTACCGCCAAAGCAGGAGAAGATGGGCGATTATTTGGTTCAATTCCCTCAAAACAAATTGCTGAAGCTTTAGAACAACAATACAAATTGAAAATGGATAAACGCAAACTTCAATTAAAAGAGCCAATTCGTGTATTAGGCTTAAAAGAAGTACCAGCAAAATTGCATCCGAAGGTAACAGCGATTTTGCGCGTTCAAGTTGTCGCAGAATAAAAATGATGTTAAAATAAAGGTCCTTGGCAGGGGCGTGTTCAAATTAGAGAAGGTAGGATTTTATATTCTATCTTCTTTATTTTTTCTTAATATTCAGTAGACATTTAAATGAAAACGTTTTATAATCGACGACGGAATTAAAACAGATATCAAATATCAAGGAGTACATAATGAGTTTAGCATCAATGGAAACATATTTAGACGTAATGAATTTTTTGCATGAAGTAAATGCTGAATATAAATACAAAAGGAATGCTCAAGGTGAAGATGAGTTTACAATTATAGATGAACATGCAGAAATTACAATCGTTATTCATGAATATTATATGAGTATGGAGCTTATTAACTTCATTGTATGTGAAAATACAAACAAAATAAGAGGATATGTAGAACAACTAAACGAAAAAAGTAGTGATTGGCAATTTCATCAAAATAAGACCAATATCTTTGGTAAAAGAGTATTTGGTTTAGTTGGTTGTAAAATTGAAGATTTATTTGGTGAATTTGTCCGTGAATATGAAGAATTTGTTGAATTAAAAGAACATTTATTAAAAATCCATTTACCACAAATTGCCTAAATGAAAAATATATTTGTTCACATATTTATTTCTGTTATAATGGATTGTCTTTGAGATAATCAGGTGAATAATTGAATTTAGGAGATACATAAGATGAAAAAGAAATTATTATTCTTGTTTCCCATAATAGCACTATTTTTTATTTTGAGTGCCTGTGGAAACAACAATAGCAGCAGTGACTCTCGCAATTTATTGAGTGAACCTCTTAGTAAAAGCGAATTTATTCTAGGTACGCATGTATCCGTTAGAATTTATGATAGAGGAAAAGAACAAGCACTTGAAGATGTGTTTAAATACATGAGTGAATTAGGCGACAAACTAGATGTAAACAACAATTTAGGCTCACAAATGGATCAAGTAAATGCAGCAGCAGGCAAACATCCAGTCGTAGTTGACGAAGATGTTTTTTGGATTGTCCAAGAAGCGATGCGTTATGCGAAAGAATCAAATGGTATTTTTGAACCAACCATTGGACCGATCACAAGTTTATGGCGTATTGGCTTTGATGATGCTAGAAAACCAAGCCAAGCAGAAATTGATGAAAAATTAAAACTAGTCAATTATCACTGGGTAACGTTAAATGAAAAAGATCGCTCAGTTTTTCTGCAAAAAGAAGGCATGAAAATAGACTTAGGTGCAATTGCCAAAGGAGCGATTTGTGATTTAGCGGTTAAATTTTTAGAAGAACGTGGAGTAACAACAGGAATTGTCGACTTAGGTGGGAATGTCTTTGTGATTGGGCATTCATTCCGCGGAGAGACAACGCCTTGGAATGTTGGTGTACAAGATCCAAACCAAGCTAGAAATACAACAATTTTCACTTTACCAGGAGTTGACCAATCATTTGTCACTTCAGGCATTTATGAGCGATTCTTAGAAGTAGATGGAGTAAAATATCACCATATTATGGATCCTAAAACAGGTTATCCAATGAATAATGATTTAGCTTCGGTATCAATTATCTCTCCACATTCCGTTGATGGAGATGGTTTAACAACTGTTTTATTTGGCTTAGGAGTTGAAAAAGGTCGTCAGTTTATTGAAAACATGGATGGTATTGATGCTGTATTTGTAACAAGAGAAAATAAAGTATATGTTACAAATGGCATTAAAAATGAATTTGTTTTACCAGAAGGTAGTGCTTATACTATGGGTGAATAATAAAAGAGGCTGGGACAAAACTCTGAATGCGTAAAAGAAAAACGAACGTTCAAGCGCTAGCACAAAGCTTCAATCGTAAAAACCTCCCAAAATCTATCTTTGATGATAGATTTTGG
>JAITWV010000425.1 GCA_031285105.1 Streptococcaceae bacterium
TTTCTAAGATCACGAAGTAAAAACGCTACTCAACTTGAAAAAAATGCACAGGTAAGTTTTAGAACAAATTATGAATTGCTTGAACAGGCTCAAAACATTTCTAAGAATTATAATTTCAATATGACTGATGTCTACAATGCTTTGCTTCAAAAAATTGTAGAATCTAAAGAAATTCCAGTTGAATTGATGATGACTGCGGAAGATAAAGATAAAATTATTGATGAGCTTTTTGGCGAAATAAATAAAGGTTATCAAAGTTTTCTGAATGGAAATCAAGGAAAATCTGTAGATGAGGTGTTCTCAAAGTATGGCTTATAAACTAAAAATAACGCCAGAAGCTGAAAAAGACCTCGATGAAATTAGAGATTATATCGCAACAAGGTTCATGTCAGAACAAGCCTTGACTAATACGCTTGGCGGAATAAGAGATACTATTTTAAAACTGAGTGATTTTCCTGAAATTGGAATTGATGTGTCACAAAGAGTAAATAAACAATTTTCTAAAAAACATACTTTGCGCATGATTATCGCAGGTAGCTACTTAGTGTTTTATGTTTTTGATGGACGTGGTGTTTCCGTTTTAAGAGTGCTTTATCAAAAGCGAGATTGGGTGACTATTTTCAGATAATGCTCAATCACTTTCAAAATAAACAAAAAATCTAGCCACTCGGTTAGTTTTTTGTTTAAAGTAAAACGAACGCAAAAATGCGTTCTAATAAATCATATATATTGAGGTTCGCAGAATGAATAAAGAAGAATTTGAGGAAATATTTTTCAGGGGAGTACTTGGTGGTAGAATCGCTAGTTTGCGTGAAGAACAAGGTTTCAGTCAAAGAGAATTAGCGAAGTTTTGTAATATGCCACAATCGACTATCACACGCATCGAAAATGGCGAAGTAAGTCCATCACTTTCTACTTTGAACAGAATAGCAAGAGCTTTAAGCAAAACTGTTGAAATTGGTTTTAAATAAAAGCGCAGCTGCAACACAATGAGATAGTTGAATTTAGATTTTAAATATCAAAAAAGGACAGAGTTTTGAATAACTGTGTCCTTTTTGCATGAAAAAAGAGGAAGTGTATAATGATCAACTTAAAAGCCGCTCTAAAAAGGATTAATCAGTTTCTTGTATTATATTCATTAGACCCAACAACTCAACAAACCATACGGATAATGGCAGAAGAGATAGGAGTAAAGCGAAAAGATTTATATAGTTTTTACTACAATTCAAAAAAGAATTTCAAGAAATCGCAAATTGTTTTGATTTGTTAAAACTGAACCTAGCAACACAAAGCAAGTTAATAAGGTTAGTGAGTTATCTGAAATCCAGCGAAGACTTAGGTGGTTTGAGTGCTTATGATCCACTACCCAGCCTACTGATGAAAGTATATAAAAAACAAACAAAATTACAGTAAAAGAGGTGATATTTACTTGTTTATTAGTGGGATTTACACTATAATTAACTTAAATACCGAAGGAGGAAAAGTCAATGGCTGAAAAGATGATTTCAATTACTGTTCCCAAAAGTGAAAAAGACCAAGCAGACGCATTATTTCGTTCAATGGGTATGACAACAACAACCGCTGTTCGTATGTTTTTAAAACAATCAATAATGAACGGTGGGCTACCATTCCAACCTGAACGCTTTCGAGGAAAAAAGGGAGTATATGGACAACATAAAAAATCAACTGTTACGAAAATTGTTGTGAACGAAAACGGAGAATGGTCGTTACCAAAAGATGCACCAGATGAATTAAAAGAGTGGGTGGAAAACGGATGAATTATGACATTTATTTAGTATTTGTTCCCTTCTTTAAGACAGAGGACGGAAAAGAACGACCTGCTGTTGTGTTCGACATCAACGGAGAAACATATGCAACCGAGCTTTTGCCAGTGTATAGTCAAAAAGAAAATCATATAAAAAATGCCTCGTACTATGATTCTTTCATGTATGAGATTCTTGATTGGCAGGAGGCAGGGCTTAAAAAACCATCTTATATCAATGTTTCCAATATTTTAGAAGTTGATTTTAAGACAATGTTTAAAGCTCCTAGAATTGGAGAGTTGTCCGATCGTGATGTTGAAGGTTTGTTGGAAAAATATAACAGTTACAGTGATTAACATACGGCAATGAGGCAGAACTTTAACGGGTTGTGTCTTTTTTGCATCAAAAAAAGGGGAATCACGCTCCAAGAAATGAGGGAATGAGCTGCTAGTTATTATAATAATTTACTCTTTTATTGGCTTAGTAATGGGGTTTTCAGTTGCAATGGTTAAAGAATTATATCCAGATGTTTTAGCGATAGATATAGCGTATGGTGTAATTTTTCTTGGAATAATTATATCTTATTTTGTAGTATTATTAGGCAGATAATGATAAATATGACAAATAAAGCGATTATTGAAATTAAAAGCATATCAGCATTTGAATAGAGCAACCGCACGAGTTACAACTTGTATAACTCGTATAACGATGTTACAATTGACAAAAAGGAGGGGATTCAAATGTTAGAAATGAAAACAGTTAAGCGTGGAAATTCAATCTCACTTTCAGTTCCTAAAGAATTAGAATTGAATTTAAGCATGACCTTTTTAGTTAAGAAGTACCCTGATGGTTCAATGTTACTAGTGCCAAAAATCGAAAATCCCTTTTTAGGTGGCGAGTATGGAGATTTATATACCCCTGACGTATGGGAGGATATGCCAGCAGTCGGAATGGAGATTTTAGATGACTATTAGCAAACAATATATTCCTAGTGCTGGTGATATAGTGTGGATTGATTTCGATCCATCGACTGGAAAAGAAATTAAAAAACGCCGACCAGCTCTAGTGGTGTCTAATTTCGACTTTAATAGACGAACTCGTTTTTCAGTTGTTTGTCCCATAAGTTCATCGACACTCAAAAATCCAATTTGGATTTAGGTTCCAGAGGAAAATAAAACAAGTGGTCAAGTGATAACACACCAATTAAAGTCATTAGATTACGTGGCAAGAAACATTGAATTTACCGAAAAATTGCCTGCTAAAGAATTGGAAATGGTTAAACAAATCATCGGTCATATTTTTTAAGCTGTAAGTATCACGGATAATAAACACAAAGGACAGAGCTTTTAAATGAGCTGTGTCTTTTTTGTATAAAAACAAGGAGGAATTTTACTATGTATGAACTAAGTCTAGGTGTTGCGATAATTAATACCTTACCAGAAAAAGCTGTAAGTGTTATGATATTAGCAATTGAAGATTATCATGGAAGGTGAGCAAAATGACAGAAACTTTTGATAGAACACGATTAATTAAACGAACCATTACAACATCTGCGGGTGATACGTTACGAGATTTTATGGAAAATAATAATATTTCGCAAAAGGAACTTGCTTTTCGCTTAGGTGTTAGTCAACCTCATATTTCAGACATAATTAATCGCAGGAAATTTATGAGTAATGAACTGGCAATTAAGTTAGAAATGGTGACAGGCTTGCAAGCTGAATTTATGTTAAGGCGAGATTTTTCCTACAAGTTGGCACAGATGAATCATTTGAGAGAAGAAATTGAACCGCTTGAAAGAGTATATGGATAGTATGTTTAGAAGACAGAACTTTAACCAGTTGTGTCTTTTTGCATGGGAAAAAATAATTTAAAACCTTTTTGAAATAACTGTTGGCATCTGACAAAAAGAGTATAGAATAGCCTCACTTCAAGATTAGAAGTAAAATTTCTTCCTGAAGTGATCCCTTTTTTCTTGGTTTATTTTCCGTTTATCAAGAAATTCGATTTGTCTTTCTCCTTTTCTTTTCCAAAAAGATTTTATAAGGCAAAGTCAAAAAATTGGTCGTTGGTTATTTCCGTTTCCAACTCGCCACACCTGAATGTCTAGCATTTTTACTCGGGGGCAGTTCCTGAGCGGGTGTTTTCTGTTGTAGCAGCACAAATTAAACAAACCTGATTGATCCAGCAAACATATAGGTGCAAGTCCTATACAGGTTATTGCTCTTTGGAGCAACCTAATCCCGCAAACTAAGGCAGCAATGTCCAAGTTGGCTTTCCTAAGTGGATTCACAGGAATAATCAGTTAATAAGTGTTTCAAAAAATATAAAAAAGGATACGGGAAAATAAAGGAGGACATTTTTATGTTTAAAAAATCGTTATTGGTAATTGGAGCAACCATCGCACTACTAGGGCTTGGATTAAGCGTTGGACAAGTGAAGGCGCACGCACAAGAAGGCATTCGTATGTATCGTGTTTACAACAAGAATTCTGGTGAGCACTTTTACACCGCAAACAAATACGAAAGAGAAAACCTTGTAAAACTTGGTTGGTCTGCCGAAGGAATTGGCTGGTTTGCACCAAAAACGGGTACGCCTGTGTATCGTGTGTACAACAAAAATTCAGGTGATCACCACTATACAACAAACAAATTTGAAAAAGACAATTTAGTAAGATTGGGCTGGAGCTATGAAGGGATTGGTTGGTATTCAGGTGGTTCCGTTCCTCTTTATCGTGCGTACAACCCCAATGCGAAAGCAGGTTCTCATAACTATACAAGCAACAAGAATGAACAAAACAACTTGATTTCTGCTGGTTGGAAAAATGAAGGGATTGCTTGGTATGGTGTTGGTGGGCCGATGATTGAATTGCCATTGGATCCAAATGGAAAATATATTGGTTATGTAAAAGATAAAAATCACAATATTTTAGTCTCGAAGATTTTTAATGATTTTGAAGAAGCATATGACTGGGCTGCAGCCAAAGCTCACGAGTCGGCACTTGAGTGGGTTGAGGTTAGTTGGGGAGCAGAACCTGCAGTTTAATCAATAAAATAGTTTAGAAACAACGACTTTTTAATCAAAGGTGGTTGTTTTTTTGTGGAGAAAAACAGATATGAGAAGAACAAGAGCACCAACAAAGAATAAGTTGCTAGGTAGGAAAAACATTATGTGAGGGAATTACTAGATGAAAAAGAAAAAAGTAAAGTGTAAAAGTGGGAAATTTTCAAGTTGGGTTGGTCTGTTAGGTATCTTGTTTTCAATTTTTGCGACAAGTGTCTCGCCTGCCATCGTCCAAGCAGATTCAGGAAATCTTGGGGGAGTCCCTACGAGCATCTATCTGAATGTACAAGGTGGGTTGGCAGGAGGAGATGAGGTGTATCGGTACAACGTTAATGGTCGTATGGCTGTCTGTATTGAACCGAACATTCCTTCATATCTTGATGTGACAGCTTATTCGGAACTGCCAGTTGCACAACAAAAAAGAATCAATTTGATTAATATGGTTGGTGAAACCATGTTTAATACACAAGTTGACAATGATGCCTTTGTGGCACAACAATGGCTTACGTGGGAAGACGTTGGTGTGCGGGCGGTGTGACCTATGGCAGTGGGGGAGATATTGCCAAAATCATGGACTTTAAGAATAAAATCACTGTCGAAGTCGATAAATTAATACAAATGCCAAGTTTCGATGGACAAACGATTACTGTCAAAGCAGGACAACCCATTACTTTAACAGATACGAATGGTGTTATTTCTAGATTTGTGAGTGGGGTAAACAATCCTAACAATCTGAATTATTCAATTAATGGGGATCAATTAACATTAAGCGCAGATGCCTCTTCAATTCAAGGAAGTGGAAAAATTGAATTTAAGTACGATTTAAGTGATAAACCTGCGGCAGTTTGGAAATCAACGGCTTTTGGAAATCCAAACCAAACCATGTTTTCCTATGGTGACGAACCGTTCAATGAAGTTACAACCGTCAATGTCGTAGTCGAAAAACAAGGTTCTCTCGAAATTAAAAAAGTGGACAAACAAACAGGTGACGTAGTGCCAGGAACAAAATTCCATGTGACTTTTTCTGATGGATCACCTGCTCAAGATGTCACCACAGGTGCGGACGGAACAGCCACTCTTACTGACGCAGCCGCAGATGGGGCAACAGCGACCGTGACAGAAACTTCAGTACCTGCACCGTATATTTTAGATCCAACCCCACAAACAGTAACAATCGTTTCCGCTCAAACCGTTCACGTGACTGCTAAAAACTCACGCCAACAAGGACGAGTGCGTATTGATAAAACATTACTAAATAACATTGTGACAAATGGTGGTGGCAAACAATTACCAAATGGTTCGTATGCTTTTGCTGGCATTCAATTTGATTTGTTAAAAGATAGCCCAACAGGTGCAGTTGTTGATACAGTAACGTTAGATGCCAATGGTTTATCCAACTGGTCAAAATACGTCGATGTTGGACAATACTATCTAAAAGAAAAACCAGTCGCAAACAGCACAGGACAAATCACCAATGGACAAGCTTATCCAGTGAAAATCTCTTATGGAGGCGCAAGTTCAGGCAATAGCGAACAAACAATCACAGCAGATAACAAACCTGTCCACGGACAAATCACCATCAAAAAACAGGACTTGAAAGTGGCACCACTCCATGGAATCGGAATTATTCATTAGCTGGAAATACGTTTGAAGTAACTTCAGTCGATGGCAAAGTCAAAGAAACAATTACCACAAACGCTCAAGGGATTGCGAAAACGTCCGCAAAATTACCTTTGGGCAAATACAACGTCAAAGAAATTAAAGCTTCTAACGGTTTTACAAACACGTTTAAAGACCAACAAGTCGATTTAACGTATAAAGACAACACAACTGAATTGGTTTATGGCACGGTTTCTGGAACGAACACAGAAGTGACAGGTTCTGCCAAATTAGAAAAACAAGACATCGAACAAGGCACACAATCACAAGGTTCAGCAACATTCAAAGGGGCAGAATACACGTTATATCATGCTTCAACGAATCAACCAGTGACTTAGAATGAATCCTTTAAACCACAGTTAGATGGCGGGACAAGAGTTGCAGGAAACAATGTAGTTATTGCCATTGATACAGTAAATGGCGTTTCTTCGTTAGGTGTCAAACATTTAGCGATTGATGATTATTATTTCAAAGAAACGAAAGCACCTGCAGGTTATCAATTAGAATCAACCAAACACGCCTTTTCCATTGCGAAAAAAGATGATTCAACGGCGATTATCGTTGCACCAAAACAAGTATCAAAAGAACAAGTCATTAAATTTAACATCAATGGTTGGAAATTTATTGATAAAGGCGAAGGCAGTTCAGGTGCAATGGAAGGTGTGAATGTCATTAAGTTTACTTTGACACCAGTCGATGGCACAAAAGGACAAACGCAAACCGTTCAAAGCAAATCACACGATGGGTTTGATGGCTATATTGATTTTTCAAATAAACCCTATGGCAACTACCTTTTAGAAGAAGTGACGCCACCTGAAAGGGTATGCAAAAAGTTACGCCAGTTAAAATTTCAGTTGCTTTAAACAATGGTGTTTATACAATTACTGCCAAGGAACAAAGCACGCAACAGACGCTTGGACGAAAACATGCACGTTCACACAAATGAAATGAATAGTGGGACACCAGTAGTCAATATTCCACTTACTTTCTTAAATGACAGACGCTTGGAATCTCAAGTAAAAGTAACGAAAGTGGACGCTGAAACAGGCAAGGTTGTCGCAGTAGAAGGTACGACATTTAAGATTTTTGATAAAACAACCAACAAATTTATTCAAGATTATGTACCGAATACACAAGAGATGACCAAATAAACAAGGCTATTGCGTGGGTGTAAAATGTAGCAGAGTGAGAACAGTTTTTTAATCTTCTAACGAGCTACCGAACTTTAATCGGTCATGCCCTTTTCATTTTTTCTCAACACTTGAGAGGTATAGCTTTTTTATTTTGGTCAAGTTATTCGTAATAGTTCTAAACGTGAATAAAGTTGTTTAAAAAACACTTCATATCATGTAAGGAATTTTCTTTACTTCAGTCGTTTTTTTTGATAGAATAAAGTAAAGAAAAAGTAAGGAGCGAAGCGCGATGGAAGTCAAAGATAAGATTGAGGCAACTATTTCTTCTAAAGGGCAGGTAACTGTGCCTATCAATATTCGTAAAAAATTAAATGCTGGTACTGGCACGAAAATCACGTTTGTCATCTATGAAAACGGGATGATTGGTGTTGAAACTAAAAAGAAACCAACTAAAGCGGATATACGAAAACAGATGAAAGAACACATCAAAAAATTTGGTAACCAGCTACCTGAACTAGCAGAAGAAGATGCTTTTTTAAATGATTTTGAAGGGGATATAGACTTAGATGAAATATAGTGAGGTGTGGCTTGCCGACCTAAGCCCAACAGTTGGAAGTGAACAAAGTGGTACTCGACCAGTCGTAATTATAAGTAATGACGATTTTAATAGCCTAACAAAGATGCGAACAATTGTACCTTTCTCTAGTCAAGAAAAATACAAAACAAATGAGTTTTGGGCAACATTCCCTCTGATTAAAGAAGTTCCTGAAGGTGAAGTAGTTGAAGGTTTTGCATTATGCAATCAATATAAAATTGTAGATTTATCTAGGAGAAAAAAGAAGCTCTTAGGAAAGTTATCTAAAGATTTAACTGATGAAATTTCCACAATCGTTAACAGTACTATTGGAGATGAATAAACGAAAACACAAGAATAGTAGTTAAAATGCTAATTGTTAGGCAACAAGAATAAAGTTTATAAAGGAGAAATTGTCAGATGGAAGAACATTCAAATTGGTATGTATATAAAATAACTTACCCAAATGGGAAAATATATGTTGGAATGGATCATTCACAATTAGCTTGTCCGTGGGGCTATGTGGGTAGTTCGTATAATAAACAGCTTATTGATGATTGTAATGAATGGAGATTAAGTAATAAAGAATGGAATCTCAATCAAGAGATATTGTTTGAATCAAAAACGTGTACTTTAAAAGAATTAAGACGAATAGAACATGAAAAAATAATCGAATATAATTCTACCAATCCCTTAATAGGATATAATCAACGAACATAAATATTTAGAATCTTAACTTTGGAATAAAATTCAAAGTGAGTTTAAAAGGAAGAACGAAGAAAATGGTTAGAACACTAAGAAAATACTGGCAACAAACTATTTTAGCAGTCTACAATTTATTAGTATTCGGAAGATTACAGGCTTTTACTAATGAAATACCAACAACAATTAATAACTTCATCAATGGAGAAAACACGCTATCATTGCTTAGGATTTTCGGGATTACTGAAACCAGCACGTTAACTAACTTTATAACTTCAGTGCCGTGGGTGTGGATTATTAGTTCGCTGATTCTAACAATTATATTCACATTCATGCGTAAGGTCGCTAAAGTGGTTATCTTCGCTGGAATAGTGATTGTCGGATATTTATTAATTACTTAAAAGACTGATGGCAGCAGGTCGTTAAATTAACGATTTAGACAATTATAAAACGGAAGTTTTAAAAAGAAAGGGCAGAAAAAATATGCTTAAATATCACGAAACGGTATTGGAATGTTACAACAATGACGAGTTTTTAGCTGAATTCAACCGCCTTACAGGTTATCAGCTAAAGATGAATAAAACACCAATTGAATTCCTGATTGATGAAGCAACTGGGGTGGTTGATGAGCAACTTCGAGAGTTTTTCGCATTTGTTTATGAATACGTTTATAACAAATTTCTCAGTACGCATAAAAAACTTATAACTTTACTAACAGGAGAAAAAATCAATGATACCAACGAATAAACCTGTTTTTTACAAAAAAAATGAACAACTTTCTTCTATTATATACGCACAAAACGAGAATCAGTTATCTCAACAACCACAAGTAGATTTTGA
>JAITWV010000426.1 GCA_031285105.1 Streptococcaceae bacterium
GACAAACGACAATAAAGGGCTGTGATTTTGGCTGTGTTCATTTTCCTACGCTCCTTTTGTAATTTACAGCCAACAGTAATTGCATAAGTTGATTATACGACTATTGGCTGTATTTGTCGTTTGATTTATTGATTTAGTAGATGTTGATAATCACGATAAATAATACGTTCGAGTTTATTGTTTAATTTTTCTGAGTTTGTTTCGTCAAAGATCGAAACAATTTCATAGTGTACCAGTCGCTTTTCTTTGGTCTTGGCAACATTTTTATTTTTTCTAGACATTTATTTTCCTCAACTTTCTAAAAGACTTTTTTTGATTTTTGTGTATTTCACTTCACTTTCCACAAAAGGTAAATCTTGTTCATCTTCATGATTCATTGAAAAATCTAGTGTTTTCCGTGTGTAAGTTTTTTGATATAAAATTTCTTTGCCAGTTGTATCATACGGAGTTTGTGAACGAGATTTTGTTTCTTTTGGGAGCTGTAGATTCCTTGATTTGAAGAACGCTTTTTTCTTGTGCTCTTTCATTTCCAAGTCTTTAGCGAAATATTTACTTAGATATCTCCCTCGATTTGCAATGCTATCGACATCTATTTTGTTTATTTTGATAAAGCCATGCCCCCAAATTTCTGTTAATCGTTTCCCTTGGATATAGGGAAAGCTGAATAGGACAAGATGATAATGGATTGCTCCACGTTTTTGCTTCTCCCACGTAGCTAGATATTTGAGTTGATTTTTCTTTGATTGGAAAATTTGGTAGTTTAATCGCAAGATGAATTTTTTGAAGTGATTATTTGTAGTTGAAATATCCTGTAAGTTTTCTTTGAAAGTTAAAGTGAGGAATTTTGTTTGTGTGTCAAAATTTTGGTCAATTAATCGTGCTATATGAAATCGTTGTTGTTCATAATGTTTTTGCTTTCTTTTTAAATGTTCGTATTGTTTATCTGCTGTTTGTTCTTCAAAGGATTTGCGTTTTTCTTTTTTTTGGATAAATAATTCATTTTGGTTTTCATTTTGAGTTTCGTCATCTGATTTTTTGCTTGAAAATATCGGTTGTTCATATTCCCAAATTTCTAGATATGTGGAAGTTTCTATGATTTTTTGGTTGTACCACAATCTCATATCTGACTTCCTTTTTTAACGATTTTTGGTACTTATTTTCTGCTGATGTTGTCCTATATATCAAGTTAAGTAAGAAGAAAATGACGAGAAGATTTTTTAGACGCACTTCGTGCCTCTAAAATCTCCTCTATTTTCTTCGCCTTTTGTCGTGAACTGCACTTTGCACACCGTTTCGCTTTGCCTTGGTGGCACGCGACGGTGTCGTGCAGTTCACGACATCGGCTGAATGATTACTTTTTCTTGATTTGCGACTTTTCCAACACGTTTGATTGCACTTGCTTCCCCTTTGGCAGTCATATTGCCATTGTAGATACTAATCCATGTGTCTAGCTCTTCAAAAATCACCTTAACTAAACCATGTTTGATTAATTCTTCTTTTTCAAAAATAGAAGTAGCTGAAAGGACAACAATTTTCATTTTCTCATAACGCATTTTTGGCAAGATAACGGTATAGTTATAGCCAACTTTTTCTTTGGTCTCAAAATCTCGCCATTCGGAAATTTCGCAGACATCGTACTCATTTTCCAACACTTTTTTGTGTAACTGCATTTCTGTACCTTTAATCATTTTGTTCTCTCCTTTTTCATAAACCTTTCCAACATAACAACTGAAACTAGCTAATTTCAAGATAATCATACGATATTCAAAGAAATAGAACATAGGAAGAAAATTAAAATAACAAGAGTTTGAAGAAAGACAGAAAAAAGTGGTCTTACGTTGAATTGCAAATACTGCTGAATAGTTGTTAATTGAATTTTATAAGATTTCATAAACCTTCATAATCTGTTATTATTTGTTGTTTCTAGATGGGAAAATTATAATTTTTGGATAATAAAATAATTTTTAATTCGTACTTAAATATTAAGTAAAGTTAAAGATACTACAGAATCAAAAAAGAGCGATGGTTTATCCATTCGCCCTTGAACACTAATCATGACAACTTATTAGTCATTTGATATTAAAGAATCACGGTAAGCTTCTTTAAGAGGTTTAACTTTTTCTTGGTATGCAAATACACATAATACACCGACAAGTAATACTAGTAAACTTGAGATTAAAATTACTCTGTACTTTTTCTTCTCCATAAGTTACACACCATAGACAATTGTTGTGTGTCCGCTATATTTCGGTTGATGATTGTTGGCATAATTTACCACGATATTATAAAACATATGCCATGCACTTTCATATCCACAGTTTTTGCAGTACCATTTAAATCCTAATCTTGCAGTAATACCATTTTGTACTTCAACATTTGCTAAAGCATCTGGGTTGATAATGCTGTCGAATACTATTGTTATTAACCTCCTTTAAATCCTAACTTTCTCAAATTTTTAACGTTTAATAACCACTGTATGGGCTATAATGATATGACCAACTTAATGATTTAGCAGCTTTGCGACTTGCATAGCTCCAAACATTTGCGTTTTGATTGTTAAACGTATATCCTGATCCTGCCTTAACTTTAGAGCCATGTCTATATTTTCTTTGCAACAAATTGGAATTACCAGTTCGGTTACTTCCAAAAATTTCGTCATTCCAATAGTAAGTCCATTGACCATCCTCAATGTACCATACACCACGAGCTTCTTTACCATTTGAATCTGGCAAATAGGAATCAGTAATATTTCCTAATTCGTCAACTTTTACAAATCCTTCAGTTGGAGTAATTTCTTTTGCACTTGATGTTGAAGAGGAAAATCCGAACACAGCTAGACCCAATGTTGCCATACAGAATAATGTTGTTTTTTTCATTTTAAATCTCCTTTGTTGGTAAAATGTTTGAAAATTCTACAGTTCACTAGGTACTAGGAATTTAGTAATATTTTTTTATCACACCTCTCTATTATTCGATTATCGTGAGTTACGATAATTACAGCCTTTCCCTTACGAGCTTCATCAGCCAATATAGATAAAACAAGATTTCCATTTTCGTCATCCAAAGAACCTGTAGGTTCATCAGCTAAAATTAATTTACTTGGTTTTAGAATTATTCTTGCCAAGGCTACACGTTGTTTTTCACCTCCTGAAAGCGTGTGAACTTTTGTATTTAGTTTTTTCGTTAAGCCGACTTGTTGAAGGACATTCAATTTTGTTCTTGTTTTTTCTCCTTTGTTAAGTTTTGTATAGCCAAGACCTATATCAAGGTTGTAGCTAATTGTTTCCTCTTCCACTAAGCCATAATCCTGAAATACATATGAAATTTCATGTCTTTGCATAAGTAATTTTTCTTTATTCGAAAGTGCTCTTGTATCTTTACCATCAAAATAATAATCACCAGAAGAAATTGGTAATGACAACCCCAAAGTGTTTAAAAGGGTACTTTTGCCAGCTCCACTTCTCCCATAAATTGCCACCATTTCACCAGTAAATATTTGAAAAGAGATTGAAGAAAAAATTTCTCTTTCATTAATTGTCATAGCCAAGTCCTTTACGCTGATTAATTCAGACAAAATATCAACCTCCATTTAAAAATTCAATTTTATTTTTCTTTTCTAAAAAAACAATTGCGAGCATTAAAGTAATAACCTCAACAAGAGTGAACAACAATAGTGCAAGTAATGATGAAAATTTGGTTATATCTTGTGTACGTGAGAAGAAAAAATATAAGCATAATGCGACTGTCTGGAGAATAATAGAGAACAGATAAACTTTGTAGACTCTAAAAATAGAAAAACCATTAAGTCTAAGGATAGTTATTTTGCGTTTGTTCTCAACAATAAAAGATTGGATGGTAAGAAAACTTAATGAGCAAAATATAACGAAAACAAACAGGAACTCAGCAACTAATCTTGATAATGACCCTGATAATACTTTTACAAACGCTTCATTTCCTCTATAAAACTCATAGATTAGTGGATAATTATCCATCAAATTAAACTGCTCCAAAGATTTCTCAAGATATTCTTTGTTCGCAGAAGTCCACTTTATTTTTAATGGAGGTGTTTCTGAACCGTTTATTGCCTCCCTTTCAAAATCGGTACTGTTTTTTTCGGTCAGAATTTCTAACATAGGATAGTCTGCTATCGATTTCAATTTACTTGTAAATGTGTATATAGATTGATTGTTTTTGATAAAAATATATTCAAGCTTCTGATTTGTATCTTGTTCTTGAATGACTTTTTTAATATCTTCAATATCGTTTTCATATTTTTCAGGAATTAACAAAATCCTATTATTATTTTTTTCAGAAATTTGTACTTTTTTTCCTGAGGTATCGTGTATTTGGAATTTTTCTAAATAATTAGGATTGATTTTTATTGCCCTTGCAAAAAATTCGTTTTCCGTGATTTGGTATGTTTCTGTATTCACTAAAATACTTCCACCAATATTTAAGTGATGATATATTTCATTGGTAATTTCGGAAGGAGTTGTATTGTACCTGGTATAAAATTGAACGGTATTATTTCCAATTAGCAAAGGATATACTGTTCTGTAATCTTCGTCTCGTATTTCGTTAGGTATCTCAAAATCGTTAGATAATGATATTTTCGCACTGATGACTGAAAAGAATGTGCCTGAAATAGAAAGTAAACTGATTAAAAATATCCATTTTACAATATTGTGTAATCCAAATTTAAACTTCTTAATATTTTCAAGTCTGGAACTAATTGAAAAGTCTTCCAGAAGTACAATTAATCGAATTACACCTAATAATAGTAGATATAATAAAAGGTATAGTGAACTGAACTCAACTAGAAAATACCACTTTGTTGTTGCCAAAAATTGAACTGCTAACAAAGAGAAGATGATAAATTGTATAAGTAAAAAAAATTTCACATTTTTGCCGAGAATGTTGTAAAGAATTTTGAAAACGGAATAACCATTTTTTCTTAAAACAAGAATATGACTAGATTGTATATAAATCCAAGATAAGAGAAGGAAACATAAATAAATCAATAACCGTTTGAAGTACATTTCTAGGTTGAAAATATCATTATCCATAACGACATTAGTCTTTGTTTTGTTTTGGTAATCTGAAAAATCTTTCGTATCAAATTGTGTTTCAAAATTTTGATTGAATTCAGAAACAAAAATCCTAATAAAATCCTCATATTTTTTTTTATCTGTAATTGCAATGAAATAATCTCCTTCAATTGTAGATTTGTCCAAAAGGTTTGAAATATCAGTAATTACAAAACTAGCACCTACTAA
>JAITWV010000427.1 GCA_031285105.1 Streptococcaceae bacterium
AGGCTAGGATGTATCATTCAAGTTTTATTCGAGATGGAAGCTAGACACTTGATGGCTTTTGAGCGCATTGAAAAAAAACCGAAAAAAAGAGTGATGTATCAGCTGACGGAATACGAAAATGAATACTTTGATGAATTTCGCAATGAAATGAATATTTATTATGAAATGAATGCACATGAAATAAAAGATGTTTTTAGCGCTAAATTAAGAAAGATGACCTTCATTTATGATTTTGGCGATGATTGGAAAGTGAAAGTCTTTTTTGAAAAAACACATGCTGCTAAAGAGAACGATGAACAGCACCTACCACACGTTTTAGAAGGTGAAGGAATGGGAATTGTTGAGGATATTGGTGGTGCTTATGCGTTAGAGGAGGCTGTGGAAGCCATGAAAAACAGCGAATGGTATAAAAGACTTTTTAACGAAGATTTTGGTATGGAAGAATTTGATATTCATCAGTTTGACCTTGCTGAGATGAACAAACGTATCAAAGAACTTCCAGCTAGATACGACAACTATTATCAAAAAATGTATGAGTGAAATACGACAAAACTATATTTATCAACAGTGGTAGTTCAAAGTTGAGAATAAAAACGAACTTCTTATAAATCAAGAGACAATGGCAAATCCTCCTATTTTTCCCAAATCAGTGCTATGATAAACCTAGAAAATTAGGAGGAAATAACATGAAAAAATCAACTTTAAATCAAAAAATCCTAACAGCTATCGCAGGCATTTCAATAACCATCATCTTAATTACAATTATTATTCGAGCAATTTTTCAAGATAGCATCCCTGAAAATACGCTAATATTGATTATTCTACTTGCCATCATCCCTTTACAGATATCAGGTTATTTTCTGTATAAATCTTTTTATCCAAAAAAAGCAGGAGAACCACAATCATTTTTTATCCCCAAATTTATTGGCATGGGCATTACGATTAATCCCAATCACCCACTAGGTACAGCGATTTGGATTTTAATTGGTCTATTTGTAATCGTTCTGTTAGGTTCAAGGTTGGTATAGATTTAATTTGATGTCGACGAGAAGGGGGAAGTTTGTCTTATTCAACAAATTTATAGAAAAAATATAGATTGTTTGTTAAAATGAACAAACGATAGTGTATTTTAAAAGAAGTTTGTCAATCCTAACAAAGGAGAAGTTATGCGAATAAGAAGAGATGAATATCTAAATAAGTTACATGATTTTAAACACAAGGATTTGATCAAAGTTGTTTCTGGTGTTCGCCGAAGTGGGAAATCGACTTTATTTGATTTATTTATTGATGACTTAAAAAATGAAGGAGTAAAAGAAAATCAAATTATTCAATTGAATTTTGAGGACCCAATGTATCGAGATTTGTTAAGTGATCCCTATGAGTTATATGATTTCCTTCTAGATAAAATGAAAGAAGAAATTCAATACTATATCTTTTTAGATGAGATTCAAGCGGTTTATCAATTTGAAAAATGCGTGAATGGATTGAATATCAAAAAGAATGTTGATTTATATCTGACTGGTTCTAATGCTTATTTTTTGTCGAGTGAGTTGGCAACTTTACTAACAGGTCGCTATATCACGATTGAAATATTGCCATTGTCTTTTAAAGAATTTACCCAAGCCAACCCAGAAAAGAGTAAAGAAGAAAACTATCAATCTTATAGCCAAACTTCTTTTCCTTATGCACTTTCTCTTGAGGAAAATCAGCAAAAAGAACTATATGTAACAACTATTATCGATACAATTCTTTTAAATGATGTCGTTCCAAGAATTAATGCAACGAATATCGTCCTTTTGAAGCGGATATTTGCTTTTTTACTTGATTCAATCGGCAGCGAGATTTCTATTAACAAGATAGCGACCGTTCTTTCCAATCGAGGTGAGGGAAAAATCTATCCGAAAATGGTTGATAAGTATTTATCAGGCTTATTAGAAGCTTTATTAATGTATTCAATTCCACGTTTTGATTTAAAAGGTAAACAAATCCTATTAGGAAACGCGAAATATTATAGTGTTGATGTTGGTCTGCGAAAAGTCATGCTTGGTAATACCAAAGAAGATGTTGGTCATATTCTAGAAAATATTGTCTTCCTTGAGTTGAAACGAAGAGGTTATCAAGTATTTGTAGGAAAGATTCAAGAGTTTGAAATTGATTTTGTCTGTAAAATTGAGAATCGTTATGAATATTTTCAAGTAGCCTCAAGTGTGCTTGATCCAAAAACGCTTGAAAGAGAATTACGCCCATTTAATTATTTGAATGATGGTTATGCGCGTACTTTACTAACTTTTGATGTCATTGGTGAGGGAGCAAATTATGAAGGTGTTATTCAAAAAAATGTGTTAAATTGGTTGCTTGAGTAAGTGTTTGTGGATTGTTTAAAAATTTTTAGTCACAATAAAAAAATCATAGGTTAAGAAGACAAAATCGCTCTTTTCACCTATGATTTTTTTATCTATTATTCTTTCACATCACCAATATCACCCAAAACAAATCCAGAGTTTGCAGCTAAACGAAAATCATTGGCGATTCCAGGAGTCACATAAACCTTATTATCCTTAGTCACAAACACCGCATTGACGTCTTTCATTTTAGCAATTTCTTCATAGCCATGTTTTAGCCCTAAAGAAAAGACCCAGTCATCTAAAGCATCAGTCATTGCTTCATCTTTGCCGATAATGGACACACCAGCAAGTGAATTTTGATAAGGCCAGCCGGTTTTTGGATCCATGATGTGTGAATAAACCGTATCGCCAACTGTAATATTGCGTTCATAAATCCCCGCAGTTGTAAAAGCTTCATCGACACCAGGAACAGATCCGATAATTGTTTCTCTAGCACCGGTTGGATCTTGAATACCCACTGTCCAAGGAGTATCTTTTCCTTGATTTGAATGACCAATCACATAAATAGAGCCACCCATATTGACAATACCACTCGTTACGCCATGTTCTTTTAGATATTCAGCAATTTTTCCACCAATCCAACCCTCACTTGTACCACCAAGGTCTAATTTCATGCCTTTTTCTTCCAAGTAAACACTGTGGTTGGCATCATTCATTTGAATTTTTTGCCAATTAACATATTTTAAAGCATTGGTAATTTCTGTTTGAGTTGGCACTTTTTGGTGATCCGTTCCTATGCCCCAAAGATCTGTAATGGTACCAACCGATTGATCATATCCACCAACTGGCAATTTTGATAAAGTCATTCCTTTTTTCATCACATCATAAACGTCCTCATCAACAACCACAGGTTTGACACCGGCATTGTCATTGATTTCTTGAATTTGCGAATGATTATTTTTGTCATAAGTATCTACTTTGTCAGCCAATGATTGCCCATATTTCCAAGCATTTTTCACAACAGTTTCTTTGTCTTTGTCATAAACGATAATCTTACAAGGGGTATTAATCATAAATTTGTTTGAAATATATGCCTCTTTCATCAAATTGCGGTCATCACTATGCGCATGAACCATCTCAAACGCCGACAAACCAATGATACAAAGAGCAATAATGGGTATTAGGTAAAATAGTTTCTTTTTCATATATAACCTCAATCCTTTTGAAATTTCCTTGTGCATTATACTCCCAAATTGCTTTGAATAGTTCTTTTGATAAGTAGATTTAATATTTTCATTAACATTAAACGTTCCTAATAATCATTGACTTGCTTTTTGAAATATTCAATAATGAAAGTGTGAAAAAATAATCAATTGGGGGATAGATAGTAATGGACGATATTATGCAATCGGTAAAAGAGAACTTGCAACTTTTACCAAGTGAAGAAATTCGGATGAGTATGTACAAAGCCTTTCGCAAAACGATTATTCTTGGAGAAATTCCAGCAGGAACTAGAATTAATGAAATGGTTTTTTCAGAAAGTCTCAATATTTCGCGTACGCCGATTCGTTTTGCATTAGGAAAATTAGAAGAAGAAAAACTAGTTGAGCGCATTCCAGGTATTGGCATTGTCACAAAAGGAATTACGATTCGTGATGCGCATGAGGTCTTTGAAATTCGCGCAGCATTAGAAAGTTTGGCAACGATTAAGGCAATGAATTTGATGACTCAAGCAGATTTTGCTGAGTTAGAAGCGTTACTAGAATATGGTAATCAATTAAATGAAGAAAATCGGGTCGATGAATTGTTGCAAAATTTTTCAGACTTCAACCAGTTCATTTATGAAAAAAGCCAGATGGTGCGCTTAAGAACGATTGTTAGTGAGCTGAATACGTATTTTATTTACTTTAGAGATATTTCTATTCGAGCAAGTGAAAGAAGAACGAAGGCATTGAATGAACATTGGTTGATTTTTCGTGGGATGAAATCAAGGAACATTGAACAAATTAACATGATTATTGAAGAGCATTTGAATCATTCGAAAAAATTTATTGTTCAAGAAATGGAGAAACGTCATATTGCTTAAAAAAGTTGCGAATTTTGCCCAAAAAGCCTTATATTATGAAGTAGCATTGACACCAAAACCAGGTCTAGTGGATCGTTTGGATAATGGGTCACATGCTGACATGAATTTTTATACGTTTATTGAGAGTATTCAAGCTTTAAGCCCATTTTTTGAACAATATGTAGAAGCTGGTTTTCATCATGATGGTGATTTACCTGATTTATTCCATAAAATTCGTAAAATTGGTGTGCAAGCCGAAAAACAAATGTTAGTGGCAACCAATCAAATTAATACCCATAAAGGAGCAAATT
>JAITWV010000014.1 GCA_031285105.1 Streptococcaceae bacterium
CTTGAAAAGTTATGGAATCGGTCCGGCTACAGCAGGGCGGACACCCTAAGCGCAGAGCCAAGCCAGCCGAAAATTCGCAGTTCTACAATTCACAAACTTCTTTCATTCCAAACTTCAAGTCACTTACGCTGTACTAAAGTGATTACTTTCATAAATATTAATCTAAATCAACATTATTATCTAAATAAGCCGTTTTTTATAAATTGACAATTATGTTCCATATTTTGAATAACAAAAAAAGGTGATTGATCGAGAACTCTAGTAAGCCTTAAGTAGACAATATTCTCCAATAACCACAACAGCAATATCATCGTATCAGAAATCTGAGGCATAAGCAAATGACACTTCTCCCCCGACTCCAACCAAATGGAATATTAAAGTTCGTATAATTATTCAAAATTTTTTGATAATTTGGAAATAAGAGAATTTTTAATAGCATTTTTTGTATAAATAAAGTATTATAATTAAGTTCAAAGAATACCTACATTTTTAATAGTAGAAAGGAATGATAAATTTGAGTAATAAACATTTATCTAAATCAGCTTACGGAGGAGTCGCAGGTAAGGATTATATCCCATATGAAGACGGTCATAAGAAAAAAGCAGGCAATCTTATTGTTCTTGTGCTTGGTATCATCTTAGCAGTATTATTCGCATCATCAACTGCTTATTCAGGAATGAAAGCCGGTTTAACGGTTGCTGCAGGAATTCCAGGTGCAATCTTAGGTTCAGGGCTATTATCTATTTTTATTCGCAAAAACAACTTTTTAATGAAGAACATCCTTCAAGCAATGGCAACAGGTGGTGAATCAATTGCATCAGGAATTATTTTCGTCTTACCAGCTGTTATCTTAATTGGTGGAAAAGTAAACTTCTTTGAAGGGATTTTTGTGGGAATCGCAGCGGTTCTTTTTGGAATTGGGGTTATGGCATTTGTCCAAGACTACTTATTCATTGAAGAACATGGCAAGTTAATTTACCCAGAAGCAATGGCGATTTCAGAAACACTTGTCGCATCAGATACAGGTGGAGATTCATTGAAATTTATGGGTATCGGTTTTGGTATCGGCGGAATTATCACAACACTAACTTCAGCGGTATTCGGCGTATTGAACAACAATGTAAGTTATGTAAATGAAAAATTCTATAAATGGAAATTTGACATCGAAGTAAATCCAATGCTTTCTGCGATTGGTTTTATCGTTGGTTTACAAATTTCTGTGATGATGTTTGCTGGTTCAATCTTAGCAAACTTTGCTATTGCGCCACTTATTGGTTATTTTGCGGAAATGGCTCAAAGTGGTCATACAGTTTGGAATAATCCTTCAGTTCAAATTTCTGCCATGCAATTTGCGGATATTTCAGGTTCTTATGTGAAATATATCGGAGCTGGTATGATGATTTCGGGTGGATTAATCGGAGCAATCAAATTAATTCCAACAATTGTTGCCTCAGTAAAAGCAACTCTTGCTGGTCGTAAATCAGCTGATAAAACAGAAAGCGATCCAGTTGGTATTGTCGCAATTTTATTAGGTATTGTTTTAGCTTTTGTAGCTGGTATCGTCATTTCAGGTGGCAATATTGCAATGGCATTCTTAGCAGGATTATTATCATTAATTCTTTCAATGCTATTTGTTATCGTAGCTGGTCGTTTAGTAGGAACAATTGGGACTTCTAACTTACCAGTATCAGGTATGACGATTGCCTCACTTGTTATCTTAACGCTTGTATTCTTTACAATGGGTTGGACATCAACTGAAAATCTACAATCATTATTATTATTTGGTACATTTATCGTAACAGCGATTTCTGTATCTGGTGGTTACTCACAAGCACAAAAAGTAACTTTCGTAACCGGTGGGAACATGAGTGAAGTGCGTCGTTACTATCTTGGGGCAGCAGCTCTTGGTGTGTTAGCGGTAACTGGTATTATCATTGTTTTACGTGACCAATTAGCTTCAGGTTCATTTGCCCTACCACAAGCAAACTTAATGGCAACTTTAACCCAAGGTATCTTGAGTGGTAATCTGCCATGGAATATGATTATTGCTGGTATTGTGATGGGTATCGTTTTACAATTATTGGGTCTATCAATCATGACTGTTGCGATTGGTTTTTATCTTCCAATTTCAACTTCATCAATCATTCTTATTGGTGCCTTGGTTCGTGTATTCATCGAAACAATTAGCCAAAAAGAAGGAAAAGGTGTTCTTAACGCACGTATCGCTTCAGGAGTTTCCTTATCTTCTGGTTTAGTTGCTGGATCGTCTATTCTTGGACTTGTTGGAATTATCTTACAAGTATCAGGTGTGATTACAGTTGGTTCACCAGTTGGTTTCTTAGCAGGAAATGGCATTGCTTGGATTTTATTAGTCGTTTTAGTTATCTCTATGATTGTTCCATTATTGAGCGTTAAAACCGGTCTGGAACATCCTGAAGATTAATTATGGCTAGGCATGAATATGATGCAGATGCGAATTTGGCGATGATCTTTAAAATCAAAGAAACGATCTTATTTGATGAAAAAGACGGACACATTCGAGTAATCAAGGAACAAAACCGTAAACCTCAGCAAATGATGCGTAAAATAGGCATTAAAATTCCCAAGCGTTCTTATCTGGAACTAGATGACTTTGGCACATTTGTCTTTAAACAGCTTGATGGAGTAAAAACGGTCAAGGAAATTGGTGAACTCTTAGCCAAACACAATGAAGAGTCGGCCACACATTTATACGAACGGCTGTTGATTTATTTGTATCATTTAGAAGTGAATGAAAAATGGATTGAACTAATCAACTAAAAATATCGAGATTGCTGTAAAAAGTAATCTCGATATTTTTGTACTACTTGTATTTTCATTCATTATTACCTATAATAGATAATCGAAAATCATGAAAAAGGTAGGACAAAACTGAATGAAAAAAGATTTTGAACTCGAACAAAATAGATTGAAAATGGTTTATGGTGAACTCTTAGAAGCCAAAGCGGAGGCCATGGAAGTTTTGCATGCCCATCATGAAGAAGGAATGAAACGTATGAGTGAAATGGACCGGGATAATTCTTTGGATATGTCAAATTATGCCGATCAATTAGATAGTTTTGCTCAACTTGAAATTCGTAATCGTGAAATTGATCAAATGAATTTTAAATATGAATCTTGGAGTAAAAAACTCGATCAAGTACAAAGGCTTTTACCGAAAGCTTATTTTGGACGCATTGATGTGGAATATGCGGATGAAAAAGGAATTGTTGAAGAATTTTATCTAGGAGTGAATGGTTTTGTTAATAATGAGGATGTTTATCGCATTTATGATTGGCGCTCACCAGTTGCTGAACTTTATTACAATCAAGAACTAGGCAAAACAAGTTATGAAGCTAATGATACCGCCATTCAAGTCGATTTAAAACGTCGCCGTCAATTTCAAGTAGATAAAGATGTCTTGAATAACTATTTTGACTCAGCTGTAGCAATTGAAGATGAATTATTGTTACATGCTTTAGAAGGTGACAGTACGCAATATATGCAAGATATCACTGCAACCATTCAAAAGGAACAAAATGCGATTATTCGTGATATGACCTCTCAAGTATTGCTAGTTAATGGGATTGCTGGTTCAGGAAAAACATCAGCGGTCTTGCAAAGAATTGCTTATCTTTTATATCAAGAACGAGTGAATTTACGTGCGGAAGAAGTTGTTTTATTTGCACCTAATC
>JAITWV010000124.1 GCA_031285105.1 Streptococcaceae bacterium
CAAATCCTTCAACAACCGCTGTTTTCCCCACGCCAGGTTCACCAATTAAGACTGGATTATTTTTTGTTCTTCTATTTAAAATTTCGATTAGACGCCCTATTTCTTCATCACGACCAACGACCGGATCGATTTTACCATTTTTAGCTTGAGCGGTAATATCAATTCCAAACTCATCTAAAACGCCACCTTTATTGCCACGACCACCACGTGCAGCTTGTGCTTGTGGATTTTGAGGTTGTTCGGAACGTTGATTCATTTGTTGTCTGCCATCAGCCATTTTACGCAAGAAATCATCCAAATTATCAAATGGCATTTGCCCGCCTCCTTGATTTCTTAGAGTAGAAAATGGATTATCATTTCCTTGATTTTGATTTTTTAACTTTTGATAACAGTTTTGACAATAATCAAGTTGTCTTTTTTGTCCATTAATCACTGTATAAAGGTGAATGGATGCTACATTTACTCCACAGTTTTGACAAAGCATAAAAATTCCTCCTGCTTACTTTTATATTTTTTATTATAGCATTTCAGTAAATTTTGTTGAAAAAATTCGTCTTTTGGCTTACTCTACATTCAGATTAGTAATCGATACCGAAGAAATATTCAATAAGGAGCAAAAAAAATGCGTGATTTTAATATTGAAATCAATGAGTTAATTATTGGTAAAATAAAAGAAATAAAAGTGAACAAAGAAGAATTTATGGCATTTAGACAATCATGGTTAATTTCTGATGAAAAAGAAAATATCATTGGGAAAGCTGAATTTGGTGGAAATATCGTTTATTTTCATAAAAAAACCAAAGAATAAAATGAAAAAATGTAAATGAAATTGTATCGTTTTCAAACTGTATCAGTACAATTGCTAGTTAATTATATTGTATGATTCTAATCGTTGTTATATATTTGTAATGTAATCGTTATCAATATACATATAAATTTAACAAAGGAGGAAGATTACATGAACGGAATGACAGCAATGTTAGAATCTAAAGTTTTACCAATCGCTAATAAACTGGGAAATCAACGTCACTTAACAGCGATTAAAAACGGATTCATCGCAACAATGCCAATGGCTCTTGTAGGGGCTGTAGTAGTAATGTTTAACAACGTTATTATTGGTTCAGAAACACTTATTGGGATGGAATTAAACAAAATTGGCTTTTATGCTGATACAATTCAACCATTTTTAGATGCAACAATCGCACCAGTATTTGGACAAATGTGGTGGGGTACTTTAGCACTTGGAGTTATTTTTACTATTTTTACTATTTCTTATTCTTTAGCAAAAACATATGGCGATGATGCTTTATCAGCTGGTGTTATTGCAGTAGCTTGTTACTTAACTTTACTTCCACAAGCAATGGAAGGTGGAGATTGGGGTACAATTCACTGGACTTCATTTGGTTCACAAGCAATTTTTGCTGGTTTGATTACAGCAATGTTCTCAGCAGAAATCTTTTGTGCAATCAAGCGTAAAGGTTGGGTTATTAAAATGCCTGATCAAGTACCAGCAATGGTTTCTAAAGCATTCTCAGCAGTTATTCCTGCATTTATTACTATTTTTGTATTCGCAACAACTTCTACAATTTTCTTAAACGTTATCGGAACTTCATTACCAGTTTGGATTAACGAAATCTTGCAACAACCATTAATGGCTTTAGGTCAATCACCAATTTCATTAATGTTAATTATCATGATTCAACAAATTTTCTGGTTCTTTGGTATCCACGGTGCTTTAATCGTTGGACCTGCGTTAGACTTAATGTACGGACCAGCTATGGCAGCTAACTCAGAAGCAATCCTTATTCACGGAACTGAGCCAGTACATGCTATCACTCGTAACTTTGCTGATATCTATGCAACTCACGGTGGTTCAGGTGCGACATTTGGTTTAATTATTGCAATCTTCTTGTTTTCTAAACGTAAAGATCACAAGTCTCTTGCAAAATTATCAATTGGACCTGGTATCTTCCAAATCAATGAGCCGATTATCTACGGTATGCCAATGGTATTAAACCCAATTATGGCCGTTCCATTTATCTTTGGTCCTCCATTGTTAGTATTGGTTGGTTGGTTCTTTACAGCAGTTATCCCATTTGCAGGATTTATGTATATCTCTCCTCCATGGGTAACACCGCCAGTATTAGTTGCTTTCCTTTCATCAGGTGGTAACATTCCAGCAACAATTCTTTCAGCAGCAACTGTAGCATTGTCAGTATTAATGTATGCACCATTTGTATTAATGGCTAATGCTGAAGAGTCTGTTGAAGAAACTGCAGTTGACTATGATGGTTCTTCTGTAACTGAATAAAACTACAAAAAACTGAGTTGGCAAAATTGTGTCAGCTCAGTTTTACTTTTATCTGTTTTTGAATCGTTTCATAAATCGTTTGGAGGCTTTCTTCTAAATGAGTAAAGTCAGCTCGAGCAATTGATAAACGGATACTATTGTCAAAATTTTCCTCATGATAAAAAGAAGGGCAATTGGATTGCACATGGATTTTCTTTTGAGCAAGTGAATCAATTAATTTTTCGATGCAAATTTCTTGACTCACGCGAATTGAAACATACGGTCCAGAATGAGTACCAATGACTTGAAGAAGAGTTTCATCCCAATTTTGAACGATTTCTTTTATTAAGGTCAATTTTTTATGAATCTCACGTGAAAAATTCCCAACGTGCGTTTTATAAATAGATGTTTTAATATAAGCTTCCATTGTCGCTTGGGCAATTAAAGCAGGCATATGATAAGAAATAAAGTAAGATTTTTCAATAATTTCAGCGAATGTTTCAATCATCGAATCAGGAATGACGCAAATACCAAAACGGATGAATGGTAACTCTTTTGAATAAGAACGCAAATAGATGACATTTTGACCAGCTGATAAATAATGCAAGGTAGCATATTTTGGCAACTTGTGCCCATCACCTAAATAATCATCTTCAATCAAATAAACATCATATTTAATCGCCAACTCAACAATTTTTTTACGTTGTGCAAAACTTAATAACGTCCCAAGTGGATTATGATTTCTTGGAACAATATAAAAGAATTTAATCTCTTTGGTTTTGAAAATATCTTCTAATTCAACTAAGTCAAGGCCATATTCATCACGTTTAATCGTTTGGACGCTCTTACCAATACTTTTGAGATATTCTATGTAAAAACGATACGTTGGTTCCTCGATTAAGATTGTTTGCTTATTGTTTGGAAACTCAGTATTTGTAAACATATTCAAAATTTGAAGTGTTCCTTGAATCATCTGAATATTTGGCGGATTAGCATAAATACCATGTTCTGCTAAATAATCAGGCAAAACTTCCTTTAATGAGTCCACGCCATTTTTGGGAATATCCAAATGATGATGGGCATACTGATCTAAAGCAATATTTAAGACATGCGCTAGATTTTGCGTCCCAAGTAAGTTAATTTTAGGATTTCCAGAACTTAACGAAGCCATATCTTCAGTTGCTTGTTTAGGGATAATTAAAGAGTCTGCTACATAAAATCCACTTTGGGGTTTAGAGTAAATGATATGTTGATTGACTAATAGGTCTAAAGCTTTCACGATTGTA
>JAITWV010000164.1 GCA_031285105.1 Streptococcaceae bacterium
GGCCCTATTCAGCATTACCTTTCTCCTTTGCGTGTTGGGAAATTACCAATAGTTGAAACGACACAGCTAACTAAAAACAACCAAATGGAAGAAGAAATGTTTTTAGGTTTGCGAAAAATTAAGGGTGTGTTCAAACAAACATTCCAAGAAAAATTTGGCATAAGCTATGAAGAGGTTTATGGTGAGGTTACAAAAAAACTGATTCGTGATGGCTT
Organism: Streptococcaceae bacterium; assembly: GCA_031285105.1. Classification (GTDB taxonomy): domain Bacteria; phylum Bacillota; class Bacilli; order Lactobacillales; family Streptococcaceae; genus JAITWV01. The sequence continues at coordinate 216 of JAITWV010000164.1, forward strand.
GATTGAGGATAAAGATGGTTTTATTACCATGAGTGAAAAAGGATTATTTGTCGGAAATTTGGTTTTCGAGGAATTCTTATTAAATGACTAACAGAAAATCGGCTGGTTTATGAGAAACCGCCGATTTTTTAATATTGGAAAATAAAAGTTTGCTCATAGTTAAAATTAAGTATTGGAAACTATTATTTCACGTTGTATAATTAATCTATACCAATTAAATAACGTATGAAATTAAATGTGAATTGAGGTGTTTTCTTGTATGTGGAAAAACTTATCAAAAATTATTTTACTTATATTACTAGCGCTACCTTCTGAGGCGATTGCCCTTTATTTAGAACGTACATATTTTATGGAATTAGGTTTCATTGTTTCAGTCTTTCTTACATATTTATTGTCTTTACTGGCAAGCTTAATGAGAAGTTACAAAATTTGGGCAATTGGCAATCTGCTTTTAATTGCGACTAGTTACTTATTTCTTCAAGTCATCGGTTTTGAAATTTTACATATTATTCCAGGTGAGAAATTTCCGATGTTGTTGTTGATTTTCTTACTTTGCCGCGTGACTCCGCAAATTTTCGGCTATATCTGGGGCAGAATTTTACGTCAATCTACAAGCAAAGAACAAAAATATTTAACCAAAACTGAAATTTCTAAACCCAAACAATCACATACATTTTCAACAAAAGCTGAGACTCAATTTTAACAAGTCTCAGCTTTTTTCTATTCACCTTTTGTGCAAGTTATGGTGTTTGTTGCAAGGTCCAAGTTAATGTACCTATATACGTACCTGCTTTTTGTTGATTAATCGGCACTTTTAAGAATAAGCCTTTTTGATTTGCCTGTGTCCAAGCAACACCATCATTTGGATCAGGGCTTGCAGTTGTTGAACCTTTTGCCATAAATTGCCCTGTTGAAATGGTATAAGCTCCTAGTGCCGGTTGAGTATTTGAGTAGACAACCGTTTGTGAAGTCGAAACAATCGGAGCTGGATGAGAGGCATCTTGGTTAAAGTATAAATTACTATCAAAAGACTGGCCGTTAGATACTTGAACGGATAAGTCTCCTGGTTGCATTTCAAATAATGGAGCACTTTGTTGAACATTTAATTGCCAATTACTCAATGTTTCACGGTCATCTGTCACAATCAATTCATTATTACAGGTATTGGTTTTATCATTATAATTTGCCCAAATCGTTTGTGTCGTTGGTTGAATGGTTGCTGTACCAAAGCAGACAGTTTGTGGCACTTGCGTAAATGTTAAGACCCCACCATTTGTTACTTGTAAATTCGCGGTAGTTGTAATAACACTTCCTTTGGTTGTTGTATAAGAATAATCTACTGGAATGGTTGTGGCTCCAGAAGCGTTTTGCAATTGATGAACAACACCTGTACTTGGATCGTTATTGGTCATGGTTGGTGTGGCATGTGTTATCGTATTATCTGGATTGGTAATGATAACATCTGCTCCAGTATAATAATTAACCTCACTAACACTCGTAATCGCTTGGGCTTGTCCGAGTGTTAAAGTAGCTCCTTGGGCAACCACTACGGCAGTTTCGTCAATCATCTGCGTGTCATCTGGAACGACAATGATGTAAGAAGAACCAATTGCATTGCCATCCACCCAATCAACCGTAATTTGCAGTGAAGTCGCTCCTTGTAAGCCTTGATTTGCCTTAGCTATTGCATCATTAGAAATCACTGGCGCACCTGTTGTGGTGTCATTCATGATTGGTAGTATTCCTGAACCATGTACTTGGGCTAAATTGACTAATTGTTTGGCCGTTAAAACTTTGGCTTCGGACTCTTTTAAGAACACATTTGTTGCCATAATCGTGTTGACATTTGAAGTTGTTGCAGTGGTAATCCAATAAGTCGGATTGGTCCCGGTGATGGTAGTTTCAGGAGGCATTACCCCATTTACAAAATAGTCACAGGTAGTAAATTGTTGATTGGTTCCTGTAATGGATGAACCACTTGGACCGGTAATACTTCCTGGGATGACATTTCCACTTGCATCAAACGAATAATTGGCGTTAATTGTATAATTGGTTTGCGGTGTTGTTGTGCCTAATTGTGCCACACTGACTTGTGAAGCGTAGTAGTTGCCGTTTGCTGTAAATGTAAACGGATTACCCTCTACTGCTTTGTCGTAACTAAATTTCATGGTATAAAAGAATTTCAAATCAGTTGTTGGTGTATTGGGATTCGTATTAATATAACAAATCCCTTGATTATTACTAATAGCTGTTTGAATTTTGGCTTTGTCTGTCCCATTTTTCACATCATCTGGTGTAATAACATTCGTTGCGACATTCGTAACATCAGGGTACGACCAACTTCCTGAGTTGACATCACCACTGACTTTAAATTCTCTTGTCTCACCGGCAAATAGGTAAAAGACGTCATTTGTTGTATTGTAAGTTTTCGTTGCGTCATAATCGCCAAGATAAGTCATCAGATAATTGGCATTAGGGTCTTGTCCACTGAAGTTTGATGGAGTGATAAGACCAATATTATCCATATGCCCCCCATTAGCTCCTGAACTTCCTAAACTTTCATTCGTGTGGAAAGTAAGCACTGGATAACCTGCATTATTTCCCCAATAACGTCCTGAATAAGGACCCGTTCCATTTCCACCTGCTGTTGTAAAACTTGCTCCATCTGGTGCTCCTGTTGGTGGAGTTGAGCCTGTTGCTGCTTGCCAGATAATTGTGCCATCTTTGTTTGTGCCAAAATTGATTTTTCCAAGATTAAAGTAGCCCGGTTTAACCCAGTACGGTGCAATCAATGTCACATTTTTTCCAATCGTAAATGTCCCAATGGTTGCAACAGTTGTGTTCACATTGGTTGAATTGATAGAAAGAGTTGAACCATCATTTAATGTTAGATTTCCATAACTCCAACCATTGTTACTTGTATTGGTATAATCCGTATTCTGTGAAAGACCCCCATTGAGTAATTGTCCATTGGTCATATCTAAAGTCGAATTAGCCGAAACAATTAAATCACCAAAATTTGCTAATTTGCTATTTATCTTGACATTTCCTTGCGCTCCTGTCGTGATAATTGAGGTTGAATTGGAACCTAGTGGTGTATTTATGAAATTTTCTGTTGCTATTGGTCCGCCACCAGAAATGCTATTGATTCCTTTTGGTGCTTGGTACACATTGATGGCAGCCGAAATGTTCGGTGCTGCTGAAATACTTGGTGACGTCATGTACCATAAGCCAGAAGTTGTGCCTATATTGAAGTTGGTTGCTTGTATTTGTCCGATTGTATCCATTGGTGCATTGATATTTATTGTATCCATTGAGCAGTACATGGTCTTATAATCATTATAGAAATCACCTGAAAAATTATTCCCATGAAGCAAATCGACACTGGCATTACCTTGATAATTTATCGTTATTTTAGAAGTCGTGCTCTTTTGTCCTGCCAAACAACCCATGGTCCCGACTGTTGTAGCTGTGGAACTTGTATTATTTTGAACGGTTACTTTTTGACAAGATCCACCCACAAACCAAAAGTTGCTTGCTGGTAAAACAAAGGTTGAAGAAGTAGCATTCGTTGCATCAACATTTAAGGTACAATTACCCAAAATCGATCCATTTAAAGCTCCACCAATACAGACTTTTGCTGTTGTAACAGTCGTTCCTGTTGCGCCAGTGAAATTCCCACCCGTAATCGAAACGGTTGAATTGCCTGTATAGCCATAATTTCCATTGACATTTGATCCATCCAAGGTCAATGTTCCTGCAACTGAGCCATTAATATAACCTGCATTAATCTGTGTTTGCGTATCTCCAACAACATAAGCACTATTATAATTCCCACCTGTGATAACCGAGTCAATTTGCCCATTATTCATGAGTGCTGAAGTGGTTCCATATTGGACACTAGACAGTAAACCACCGCCTAATGCTACATCTACCGCACCACCATTCATATAAAGAGTCGAATTGCCATCTTGGAAACCATTAAATGCTCCTGCAATGGCAAATTTACATAAAGCGTTATTAACAATTAAAGAAGAATTTCCCTTTTGCCAGAAATTCGCTTGCCGTTGTCCTCCAACCGTATTCGAGTTCACATTTGAGCTTCCTCCCGATGCACTAACAATAAAGCTTGAACTTGCCGCTTTTCCTGTTGTGGTTGAATAATTGCTACTAGTTACTGAATTGTTACTAAAAGAAGCATTCGCATCACTTGTAACAAAATTTGCCCCACCAATTCCTGTTCCTTGTGTTCCAAGTTCAACAGTGGAATTCCCCACAACATACCCATAATAACCTGCACCACGAGTTGTTCCTTTAAAGGTATAACTAGTGTCTGCCCCTCCAACACTCATCACACCAGATTTTTCCCAAGTATAAACATCACCAAAGACTGCAAATACTGGACTCGTTGCTGCAGCTGTTGCATTATTGGCGTTGTTTTCATAAGTGGCAGGACTTGCTTTATACATTGCTAAAACATCGGCATCAGTAACATAATAAGCTGAGGATGATCCACTTGCGTTAATTCCTAAAGTTGAGGCGGTTAAATAAGTTGTTCCAATACCACCAGCCCCACTAACACCACCAATTGCTCCATTATCAGCACTTGAACCACCAATGATGTAATTGACAATATTTCCTTTAATCAATCCATAAGAAGTTCTGGTTTGTTGTTTAGAAAGATCCGTTGTATTATTTAAACTGCCCGCATCATTGTTTCCACCTGAAAAGTAACAATAATTCACGCCACCTGAATTGGTATAAGCTTTGGTAAATTTTGAAGTATCAACGTTATTGGAAATAGCAATCCCACTACCTGAGCCGATATTGCCAATCAGTGAACCACCGATATAATTACTATAAGGAGTGTAATTGGTTTGAGGAGCATTCCCATTATAGTTTGCCCAACTACCATTACCGGTAAATGTCGTAGTCACACATCCACCAATCGTACCATTTAACACACCGCCATAAAAATTACCGTAATTGCTATTATTAAGCGCTAAACTGCCCCACGGACTTGCCCATTTTGTTGATATACCCGTTGTATTGCCATTATCAATGAGTGTATTAACATTACCTTTAACATTTGCCGCACCAGTTGCGCTACCGATACCTCCGCCACAAATTGTTGCAATGGGTTCTTGTACACCTAATATGCTTAAATTCGTATTGCCATTGACCGTACCAGCTAAACCACCACCAGCTACTTGATAAATACCGGTATAGTCGTTTCCATAACTTTGCGCTCCTTGGCTAGTATTTTGATAAGTATTGGCAATTGTTAGCTTAGTGTCGCCTGTAATTGTTCCATTGACACCGCCACATCCGCCATAAAAACTATAACTTGCCATACCCGTTGAACCAACCCAAACGCTAGTTGAGTTAAAACTTTGCGTCGTTTGCCCATCACCCCCAACAAAAATGCGGATATAGGCTTTATTTGAACCAGAAATCGCATTATTACTAGAATTGCCATCCCAACCGTAAGAATTGTAGATAACTAAAGGATTTCCTTGAGCAAATACATTCAAACTAGGCATAATACCGAGTAGTCCTCCAGCGGTGTCGACAGCATAAGGAGCATAATTCACGTTACGCAAAATGGTTGGACAACCAAAGTAAATATTTGCATTATAACCTCCTGAAAAAGATAGGCTATTAACTTGACTTTCCCATTTAAAATTTAAAAGTTGGTTCCCATTATTTGAAGTTGTTGGCGTTAGGGAATCAGTTGAGTTTCCGACAATCGTTAAACTTTTTGCTCTACCCGATAAAGAGGCAAAATTCATCGGTACATTGCTACCAATCGGACTTGTGCTAGTTAAAATTGCTTTACTAGTTGCTACTGGATTGGTTACATTTAGCGTATAGTTATAATAAAGAATATAATCCGCAGTTGGGTCGTTGTCTTGGTAAACATCATTGAGCATTCGCATTAAATTACTTGAATTATCTCCATAATTCCAAGTTGAACTCAAATAAACGATGAGATAACTATCATTGTGACCATTTCCAGTCAATTCACATTGATCGATTTTCGTTGGTGTTGCCCCATTTACACTCTTATATAAAGCAATTGTTCCACCATAATGCGAATATTGATTGCCATTATATAAAGTTGGTCCTGGCAAAACTCCATAAACTTGCGGTTTCATTGAACTTTGATACCCAATTTCCGTTGGACCAATCGCTTGTGTAACTTGATTAGTGGACAAAGTTGCTCTGGTTGGTTGAGCCAAAATACTTGGCAAGCTAATCGCTGGTAAAGTAGCTGCTTGCACACTTTCCTTAAATTCCTCGACTTGTTGGGTGGTTAAATGTTGTATCTGCTCACCAACGTTCATAATAAAGCTAGAAACCTCAAAAAGCGGTGTTAGTAAAATACTCAATACCGCGATGATTTTTATAAGTTGTCTTTGATGTCCTTTACCTTTATTTTTATTCATTAGACTCACCCTCACTAAATTCCCCTCAGCGTTTTGCGTCTAGTTTCCTACGATTCCAATTGTAGACTCATTGTTTAAATATTTCAAAAAATTGCCTGTCAAGACAACAGTTTTTCCTATCATCTTTTTCGCTTTTTTGGAAATAAATAAAAAACCAATGATTAAAAGCTTAATCGATTGGAATTTTGCCGTTTTATTGTTTTTTAAACATGTCCTTAAAATCATTAATTATGTAATTTCACTCAACTATTTGCGAAAAAAAAGGAAAGCGATATGGGGATAAAATAACACGCAAGGAAAAACCTAAAATTTTTCTATAGTGCCATTATTTTTTTATAAAATAGCTTTGTTATAAGGTTTTGAGCACATAAAAATATGCTATAGCAAAAAAGTAATTTTGCTATAGCATATTGATCATTTTGCTATAGCATATTGATCATTTTGCTATAGCATTTTAGTGATTTTGCTATAGCATTTTCCCTAATTTGCTATATTGAATTCAAATATAGTCAATTTCGCCCAATTAAATAACACAGAACTTAAATCGTCTAGTAGCAAAAGAACACTTACTTTAGTACAGCGTAATTGATTTGAAGTTTGTGAATTACTAGGACGCTAAGGTGTTCTTCACTTACGAGTTTTCGTATATGGGCTGCGGACTGGCTCGACGGTATGGCTGCTGTGGCGGGACGGAAGCAGCTTTTTTGAAAAG
>JAITWV010000170.1 GCA_031285105.1 Streptococcaceae bacterium
GCTAAAGTAGCCAATCAAATCACAACTTTAGCTATGTTATTACCAGTAACGATCATTTTGCTAGAAAGCCCTCACCAGAGTCTTTACAGTATCTTTTTGATCGCTTTGGAGTCCAAAAAGAAACAGCAATTATGATTGGAGATAGACAATTAGACATTATGGCAGCCAAAAATGCTGGGATTAAAGGTTGCTTGTATTCACCAGATGGCTTTATTCAAGTTCCAGAAGCTGATTTTACAGTTAAAAAATTAATTGAAGTTCTTTCATTGGAGGTGAAATGATGGAAAAATATAATTTACCAAAAGAAGAATTACTAGAATTATTGAAACAAGAAGCAGCCCAAGCACCAAGGCATCATACACAAGGTGATGAAATTGAAGGTGTGAATGTGACTTTACAATTTTTGCGTGATGAAAGTGGTCAGGTAAAGTATATTCCACGTAAAAAAGTAATGGGGTATGACCTAGATGGCGTAGTCTTTTCCATGAAAAAAGCGATTGAATATACCAATAAAAAACTTGGAACAACACTAGATATTCGCACGATGACAGCAATTGACTATGATTTGGTTTATTATGCAACAATGGATGATGAGATTCAGCGCAAGATTATTCAAGAGAGTACACCCAATCGCAAAATGGTAGAAGACTTAGCCGAAGAACATCTAAACGGCTCAGAAATTGTATTGATTACCGCAAGACATGTCGAATACGCTAAAGATACCATTGATGCGTTGAATCGCTTTGGTATTTATTATGACCGAATTTACTTTACCGAAAATAAATTGCCATTGATTATAGGCTTAGAAATTGATTGGTTTTATGACGATAAACCTGAGACAATTGCGAAAATTAAAAATCATCCCGTGCGAACGAAAGCTGTTTTAGTGAGTGCTCCTTATAATCGTGGGGCTAGTGAGTATGATTATCGTTATAAGGTTGGCATAGAATAGCATGCACATTCAGCAACGAGATTTTTTATTGAAGCAAATTATAACGATGAAAAAAGTAAGCTAGTTAATAACCACCTAGCTTACTTTTTTTAATTTAAGAACAAACAAAATCATCAACAACAAATTATTCAAGCCAAAAACACCAAGGTAACCAATGAAATTAATATTATAAGCATTTTTTAAATAAAACAAAACACCAATGAAAATGAAGTTAACTATTATTGTTGCAAGCATCACAAATTTATTTTGCCCTAAAACTTTTAATCGAAACTTATACAAATCCATCACCGGTGTTGCGATAAAATAAAGCATCGCAACGTTGATATACAAAGGAAAACGGCTTAATACATAGTTATTAATCGTAAAATGATGAATATAATCAAGTGGATAAGCAAAAAACACCAAGGAAATAATTAAATAAAAACCAATAGAAATTTGCAAGCCATTACTAAAGAAATACTCATCTGGATATTTTGGTAATAAGAAACTATAAACCAAACTTGGAAGTCGCGCGATGAAGAAAGCAGCTAAAATTAACGCATAAACACCAAAAAGATCACGACTACCTAAACGAGCCACCATTCCATTAATGAAAAAAATGAAGAAAAAGCCTTGAAGTAACTCTTGAACCATACTTTTAAAACTGTATGTGAAGGTTTTTTTTATTTTGGCAAAAAAGTCTGAGAAATCAAGTGGAATGTCGTTTTTAGCCACAATGATTACTAAAACAAGCATAAAAATCAAAGAATAAACATGCGCATACCCCACATGAGTAATCCCACGAAACCGTTGAAATAGATAAAAATGAGTCAAACGATTTTGAAAGATAGCACTTAATACGGCAACAACAAGCACTTGTAACCATTTATTTTTTCTTAGTAACACTTTAATGAATGAAATAATTAATAGTCCTAAAAAGACAAATGGTGACATGGCTCGAAAATAGTTTGTTGCATTTCGCCACCAATCATTGTCATAAGCGTATAAAATCAATAAGATATATTGACCAAAAAATCTAAAAATGAGCCAAAAAATACCACCAATTAAGCCATTGAAAGTCAGTACGGGTAATAGATAATCATTTTTCTTCAATAATATATCCGAAAATTTCGATAAAATATAAGTAAAGCCAAAAAAGAAACCTTGAATTAAAATAAGTGCACTTAATGTGTTGGTGTTTCCTCTTGAAGCCATGGCAATTGTCCATTGACCTAAAAATACGAATAGAAAAGCAGCAATCAAATAGGGAAGTGCTGGTTTTTGTGAATGTAAAAATTTTTTCATTAATAATACTCCTAACTCTTTAATTTTACATGGAAATAACCAAACAATCAAAGTAATTTCAAAAATTTTCTTTTGCACTTACATATTTATGGTAAAATAAGGAATTGAAAACAAATTAGGAGTATGCGTATGTACCCAGAACCGATAGCAAAACTTATAGATAGTTTTATGAAATTACCAGGTATTGGGCAAAAAACAGCTTCAAGACTTGCTTTTTTTGTCAATGAAATGCCTGAAGTAGATGTAGCTGAATTTGCCAAAGCGATTGTTTCAGCAAAACGTGATTTACATTTTTGTTCGATTTGTGGCAATTTAACGCAAGAAGATCCTTGTAATATTTGTTCCGATGGATTACGTGATCCTTCTATTATTTTGGTGGTAGAAGAACCTAAAGATGTACTCGCCATGGAAAAAATGCGTGAGTATCGCGGACTTTATCATGTTCTTCATGGCGTTTTGTCACCAATGGAAGGCACAGGACCAGAAGATATTAATATTACTAGTTTAATTACTCGTTTGCATGATGAAAGTGTTAAAGAAGTAATCCTTGCAACCAATGCCACAACCGAAGGAGAAGCAACGGCTATTTATTTATCACGTCTGATCAAACCAGCAGGCATTAAAGTTACTCGCCTAGCACATGGCTTATCCGTTGGTAGTGATATTGAATATGCAGATGAAATTACTTTATTAAAAGCAGTGGAAGGAAGACGAGAGCTATGAGGATTTTAATTGATGGCGATGGTTCTCCGGTTAAAGAGGACATCTTTCAAATCTCAGAAGCTTTTGGAATTGAAGCGATTTTAGTGACAACCATGGATCATTATTCACCCAGAGAGTTTCCTGAAAATGTACAAGTGGTCTATGTCGATAAGGCACCAGATGCGGTTGATTTTAAATTAGTTCAATTAATTAAAAAAGGTGATATTCTCGTCACTCAAGATTACGGTTTAGCTTCCATTGCTTTACCAAAAGGAGCAAGAGTCCTTCATCAATTGGGTTATGAATTTACCGTTCAAAACATCGATGCCTTTTTAGCCAATCGCTATTTAGGACAAGTAGCCAGAAGACAAGGCAAGCGCACCAAAGGACCAAAACCATTTACGAAGCTAGATCATGATAACTTTGGTCAAAAATTAATTACCATGTTACAAGACAAACAGCTAAATGAAAATGTTTCCTAAGTGTCAAAAGCATTACAATTATGATAAAATGAATATGGAGTTAATTAATATGATTAGGGGTTATTATTAATGAATAGAACAAAGAAAAAGAAATTAATCGTCTTATACGGCGGACGTTCAGCTGAACATGAAATTTCAATGATTTCAGCGTTTAATGTTTTAAATAATATTGATTATCGCTACTATGAAGTACAACTAGTATTCATCACCAAAGAAGGCGAATGGATAAAAGGTCCTGTTTTAAATGTCAAACCCGCTTATGAGTCAACTTTAAAACTAAGTTATGCCACTTCAGAATTCGACCGTAGCGAAGATTATACAGGTACACGTATTGAACCAAGTGCAATTTATGAAGCAGGTGCCATGGTCTTTCCAGTACTTCATGGACCAAATGGCGAAGATGGGACGATTCAAGGATTCTTAGAAACACTAAAAATGCCTTATGTTGGGTGTGGTGTATTAGCCTCAGCGTCTGGTATGGATAAAATCATGACTAAATATGTCCTCCAAGTTGCAGGTATTCCACAAGTGCCGTATGTACCAGTCATGAAATTTACTTACAAACAAGCACCCTTACGTATTTTTGAAAAATGTGAAGGACAATTGCGTTACCCAATGTTCATCAAACCAGCCAATATGGGTTCATCTGTGGGTATCTCAAAAGCTGAAAGTCGCATTGAACTACAAAAAGCATTAGAAGAAGCCTTCAAATATGATACACGTGTCATTGTCGAGCAAGCAGTAGATGCACGTGAAATCGAAGTTGCTATTTTAGGAAACGATGACGTTCGTACATCAGAAGCTGGTGAGTTGATTAAAGATGTGCCATTTTATGATTACAATGCTAAATATATTGATAACAAAGTAACGATGCAAATTCCAGCAAACGTCGATTCAGAAATTATGAAGCTAGCACGTCAATATGCAAAAGAAGCTTATGAAATGATTGATGGTTCAGGTCTTGCTAGATGTGATTTCTTCTTAACCAAGAACAATGAACTTTACTTGAATGAATTAAACACAATGCCAGGTTTTACGCAATATTCGATGTATCCTTTATTATGGAAGAATATGGGCTTGGAGTATGGTGATTTAGTTGAAGTTTTACTTTATTTGGCTGAAAAACGTTTTGAAGCAAGACAAGAGTTATTCTAATAAATTTTTAAGCGAATGATAGGGGATTTAGTCTATTATTCGCTTTTTTATAGTATAATTGCGTAGAAAATAATTATTGATTAAATATGCTCACTTTAGTACAGCGTAAGTTAAATTGATACTTGAAAAGCGAAGCTTGTGAATTTCAACACTGCGAATTTTCGGCTGGCTTGGCTCTGCGCTTAGGGTGGTTTACCTTGCTGTAGCCG
>JAITWV010000232.1 GCA_031285105.1 Streptococcaceae bacterium
CAAGTAAACGAGCAAATAAAATGAAAAAAGAAGCCATTATCATGCACCCTGCTCCGGTCAATCGTGGAGTGGAATTAGCTGATGAATTGGTTGAAGCACCACAATCAAGAATTATTAAGCAGATGCAAAATGGTGTTTATGCAAGAATGGCAATCTTAGAAGCGGTTTTACAAGATAAAGCATAAGTAGGAATAAGAAGGGATTAGGGAGAATACATGAGATTTATAATCAAAAATGGAAGAATGATCAAAAAAGGCAATGAGTTAAGCAATGTAGATGTTTTAGTCGAAAATGGGAAAATTTTGGCAATTGATGAAAAACTACCCACTGAGGAGATAGAATTTGATGCCAAAAATGGTTTGATTACACCTGGTTTAGTTGATTTACATGTTCATTTTCGCCAACCAGGGTTTGAATATAAAGAAACCATTCAAACAGGCTCAAAAGCAGCTGCTCGTGGGGGATATACAACTGTTTGTGCCATGCCTAATTTGAATCCAACACCAGATTCGGTGGAGAATTTAGAAAAAGTGATGGAGATTATTGATAAAGATGCTGTTGTGAAAGTCTTACAGTATGCAACGATTACTGAAAATCTACGCTCTGAGCATTTAGTGGATTTTAAGGAACTGAGTAATTCAGGAGCGTTTGCCTTTACAAATGATGGCGTGGGGGTACAAACGGCTGGGGTGATGTATTTAGCAATGGAAGAAGCAGCAAAGGTTGGTAAAGCAATTGTTGCTCATACTGAAGATGAAAGTTTATTATTTCAAGGTGCCATGCATGAAGGCAAACGCAACAAAGAATTAGGAATACCAGGCATTTTATCGGTGGTTGAAAGCTCACAAATTGCTCGAGACTTGCTTTTGGCAGAAGCAACAGGGGTGCATTATCATGTGTGCCACGTTTCAACTAAAGAAAGTGTGCGCATTATTCGTGAGGCAAAAAAAGCAGGAATTCAGGTAAGTGCTGAGGTTTGTCCGCATCATTTGATTTTAAATGATAGTTATATTCCAAAGGACAATGCGATTTGGAAAATGAATCCACCATTGCGTGCCTTAGAAGATCAAAAAGCCTTAATTGAAGGACTTCTAGATGGCACAATTGACTGTATTGCAACCGATCATGCCCCTCATGCAATTGAAGAAAAAGATACCTCATTTGTGAATGGCATGTTTGGGATTGTCGGAAGTGAAACAGCTTTTTCATTGATGTACACGCATTTTGTAGAAACAGGTATCTTCACGCTAGAGCAATTAATCAACTGGATGAGTGTGAAACCAGCAAGGCTTTTCAAACTTCCAGCAGGTGATTTAACGATAGGTAGTGCTGCTGATATTGCGGTATTTAATATAGAAGACGAAGTAACGATTGACTCAGCAGATTTTGAGTCGAAAAGTATCAACACGCCATTTTTAGGTTGGAAGGTTAAAGGAGAAACAATGATGACCTTTGTAGATGGCAAATTAGCTTTTCAGATAGAAAAGTTTTAATGAACGCTTAGTCTTGAGTAAATTCTTAAAGATGATGGTTCTGCGCTTGCGCGGGTTCTCAGCTTTAAAAATTTACCTCAAGACTGTTCATTTAAACTAGACAAAAGGAGCAAAAATAATGAAACGCAGATTAATTTTAGAAGATGGCACGGTCTTTATTGGTGAAGGATTTGGTGCAGAGGTTGATGTCTTTGGTGAATTGGTTTTTTCAACAGGTATGACTGGTTATCAAGAGTCAATTACCGATCAAAGTTATAATGGACAAATTTTGACTTTTACGTACCCATTAGTAGGCAATTATGGCATTAATCGTGATGATTATGAGTCGATTCGCCCGACAACAAAAGGGGTCGTAGTCAAAGAACATGCAAGACGTGCAAGCAATTGGCGCAATCAAATGAGTTTAGATGAATTTTTAAAACGCAAAGGCATTCCAGGGATTTCGGGAATTGATACACGTGCTTTAACCAGAATTATCCGTCAACATGGGACGATGAAAGCCTCAATCGTTGGTGTAGAAGATTCATTTGAACATGCGTATGATCAATTAAAAGCAACTGTTTTACCAACCAACCAAGTAGCGCAAGTATCAACTGCTCGTCCTTATCCATCACCAGGAGGAGGACGCAATATTGCAGTCATTGATTTTGGTTTGAAACATTCTATTTTAAGAGAATTAACAAAACGTAACTGTAATTTGACCGTCTTACCTTATAACACAGATGCTCAAACGATTTTGGATTTACAACCAGATGGCGTGATGTTAACCAATGGACCAGGAGACCCTAAAGATGTACCTGAAGCAATTGAAATGATTAGAGGAATTCAAGGGAAAGTGCCAATTTTTGGAATTTGTTTAGGACATCAATTGTTTGCTTTAGCCAATGATGCGAACACTTATAAAATGAAATTTGGGCATCGTGGATTCAACCACGCGGTTCGGGAAATTGCTAGTGGACGCATTGACTTTACTTCTCAAAATCATGGTTATGCAGTCGATGCAACTTCTTTAGACCCTGATAAATTGATTATCACGCATATCGAAGT
>JAITWV010000246.1 GCA_031285105.1 Streptococcaceae bacterium
TCAGCTTTTGAAACGACAATAAAATCATAATTTCCATTTTCTAGTGCATAGATACGATTTTTTGCTCCTTGCATGAAAGCGAAGGTAAAGTGAAAATTTGGATCTTGTAATGATTGAAAGACACCAGTAGCAAGCCCTGACAGAATTGGTGTAAACGGTAGCGCCATTGAACCAGAAAGGACAGCTATTTCTGCAAATTCAAATAATTTCCTCAAATCTTTTTCTTGTAAAATAGTGCCCGTTTTTCGTTGTTTTTCTAAAATAATTGCACCATTTTCCTCAAGTAAGGCGATGGCTGCTTGCACTAATCCTCTAGATGATTGAAACTCTTCACAGATTTCTGCAATCGTTGGAATATGCGCGCCAATTGTTGTGCTGATCATCTTTCGTGCTATTTTGATAACAATAATTTCTTTTTTCTTATAGTTTTTATTCATTTTTTCCCCGTTATTTAAAAATCGTGCCAACAAGATAATCGTTGGCACGAATGTTTGATTCATTTAATTAAGCTGTACGAACAACTTTTGAAGCGATTTTTGTACCAATTTTGATGAATAAAAGTGCGCCACCTAAGATGATTGCTCCACCAACAAACAATACAAGTAATTCATCAATCACTACTTGAATATTCGTCATTGTTGGGTGTAATGCTAGTCCGTTAGCTTTTTGTGTTAATGTTACTGTTGCAACTGTTAAATAAGCAAATGCGATGTTGTTGAATGCCACTGGAACCCATGAGCCTCCAACGATTATAGCAAATAATACGATGAATATCAATAATGCAAAGGCAGGTACTGGACCTAGTATTGGTGTTAGGAAGTTTAATCCAGAAACTAATCCCCATGATAAGAAGATTCCAAGCGTGCCACCTACAAATACGTGTGGTGCTTTTTTCAAATCTCCATTCATTAAAAAGAAAGAGATCGTTACAAACCACATTGGCCATCCAATAACACCTAAATAAGATGCTGCTACGTTGATGATTGTCATGAAGACTGCGACACATGAATTGATGATGATTTCTGTTTTATCTGCTTTTTTGAAATAGTTTTCCATTAGTAAATACCTCTTTATGTAATTAATTTAATTTTTTTATGTGAGTAAATCTTAGTTAGTTACGGCTACTTTTTTTAAACTTGAAAGGATTTTTTCTCTTAATTGTGGACCTTCACTTTCAACGTTCCAAACACCTAAACGAACGATCCAGACAAATAATTGCCAAGCTTGCATTTCTTCATCCGTAATGCCTGATTTTTCTTTGTAAAGATTCATATAAATTTCACCTTGGACATGGCGTAGGTTTTCTAACATTGCAGTAATATCCTCAGGTAATCCTGGAATCATTTCCGCTTCATTGAACAAGTAATTCATTGTTGCTAATTCAATCGCTGGCACACCAGTTGCTGCTGTTGTCCAGTCAATAATCGTGTGATCCGTGCCATTTGACATCATGTTATCATGGTGGCAGTCCAAGTGTAAAATTTGATTGCCATCTGGTAATGAATTTAAACGTGCCAATGCTTCTTGTTTCAAATCTTCCGTTAAGAAGTCCATCGCTTTTGTGTTGATAGCATAGCGTACACGATCTTTGAAGTTGATGATTTTATCAGATGTTGCTTGGTGCATTTTCAAATGTAAGTCCACAGCGATTTTCGTCGTTTCATCAGCTGGTACAACATCACCAAAGATCATGCCTAATAATGTAACACCTTCCACTTTAGAAAGAATAATCCCAGTACGACCTTCTATGCTCACAGTACCAAAACATTCAACCAAACTTACTCCTGCATTAAATGTTTCAGTGGTATTTAACTCTTCCATGCTAATCAATTCTTGGTCAAAACCTTCATTAAAAAGTTTTAAAAGGCAATTTCCTTCCCAAGCGTAAATCTCAGCTGAACGTGAGACGAATAATGGTGCATCTAATTCTTTTAAAGTATACGTTTTCATTTTTATTCTCCCTATATGGCAAGCTTGCACCTGCCATATTTTATCATTTTTATAATTATACTGCTACTTGATTTAATACTTCGCTAAATTTCTCAACATTGATTTCCACTGAATTTGAGAAGGCATCAACTGAATAACCTGCCATGTGTGGAGTGATTGTGATATTGTCTAGTGTTAAAAAAGGACTGTTTTCTTCTAATGGTTCAGTGCTAAATACGTCAATTGCTGCACCACCGATTGTTTTGTTTGTTAAAGCTTCAATCAAATCATCTTCATTTACCATACCAGCACGTGATGTATTGATGAAATAAGCGGTTGGTTTCATTTGCTCAAATTTTTCTTTGTTGAAATAGTTTGCTGTTTTTTCAGTCATTCTTAAATGAATCGAAACAAAATCTGCTTCTTGTAAAAGTTGTGATTCGCTGACTGGTTCATAGCCCATGCTGATTAATTGTTCATCGCTTAAAAATGGGTCGTGAACGATAATTCTTGGTTCAAATCCTTGTAGACGTCTGATTACTTGCGAACCAATTTGTCCAGCACCGATAATTCCGATGGTTGTCTTTCTCATATCATGTACATAAGGGTTGTTAACGAAGATTTTTCTCCATTCACCTTCTTTTAACGCATGATGCCCACGAGCGATATTTCTTGATTCCGCTAGCATTAAAGCAACTGTGAAATCAGCAACCGCCGCATTATTACGACCTGGAGCATTGATGACTTGGATGCCTAATTCTTCGCATAACTGTGTGTTAGCATTTTGTGTTCCATTTCTAAGTATACCAACATATTTTAAGTTTTTCGCCGCTTTGATTACATCTGAGTTCACTGATGAGCTATGCGTGATAATAATATCTGCATCTTTGGCTGCTTCAACTATTTCAGGATTGGTTTTCCCAGCATCCGCACCTTGTGTTTCCATTAATAATAATTCTGATGTAATATCCTCAGGTGTTTGGCGATGAGCATCATCAAGATAGACAACTTCAATACCGAATTCTTCTAATTTTTTCATTCCTTTCATCACTTCTTTAGGAATAGCTAAGTCACATAAACATAACATTTTCATATTTTTCATTTCTCCGTATTACTTATTTATTATAGCCGCTTGCTGCATTAAGCATTGCGTAAATTTCTTCATCTGGAATAATTTGTGGTTCACCAACTGATTTTGCACGTAAGAAAATATCTGCACAACGTTCAATTTCATCAGCTAAACCAAAAGCACCATCAATTGTTGGATAAGCTGAAATGAAACCATGATTTGCTAAAAACGCTGCATATCCTTTGCCCATTGCCTCAAGTGCTGCATGTGCAAGTTCTTTAGTAGCATAAGTTGCATATTTTGAACAAGGGATTGTTGGTCCACCGCCCATTGCTACTAAATAGTTGGCAGCTGGTAAGTCCCAATGTAAGGCTGCCATTACTGAACAAGCATTTGAATGTGTATGTACGACTGCGTTTACATCTTGACGATGGCTATAAAAAATTGCGTGCATGGCGAATTCTACTGAAGGTTTATTATCGCCATCAACTACATTTCCTTCAAGATCCATGATGACAATACTTTCAGGTGTTAAATCAAAATAAGGGATGCTTGATGGACTAATTGCCATTAACCCTTTTTCACGATTGAATATACTGATATTGCCGCCAGTTCCTGTTGTTAAATTTGAAGTAATTAATTTTCTTGAATAGGTACAGATTTGTTCTCTTTCTTTTTGCATTAATAATAGTGTAGTTTGTTCTTTTTCTTTTGTAATCATTTTTTACCTTCCTAATTCCTGTTGATTGTCTAAATTTTTATTGTACGTTTTTATGTACTTTAAACTAAAAATAATTGGTTCTCATTTAGAAAACCCTTACAGGACATTATTTTACATGAAACTTTTAAGATTACAATAGTTTTTTTAAAATTATTTAATTCACAAATTGATTGTATTTACTGCTCATTGATTTTGATTTACAAAAAATAACATTAAATTCCTGGTTGAATTGCTTTTTTCACACTTTGCCCATCTGTAAAATTAGCTCTTATTTAAAAATAAAATATTAGAAAATCATTTTTTTTGACAATTACGAAGCCATTTTTTTATAATCAAAACACATAGTTTCCTTAAAGGAGGGTGATGCAATAAATGACCTATCGAAAACTAATTCAATATTGCGACAAACAAAAGCACTTTCCACTAATTCAACTATTTGATGATCAAGGAAATTGTTTGCACCAAATTGTTCAAAATACTTCAATTGCTTGCTTAACTAATGATAAAAATTGGGTACAACACATAAAATACCAAGAACGACAAGCACATCTTTATATGAGTAAAAAAGATAAAATGTTTGTCTTTATAGGAATGTATGGTCTAACTTATTGTGTATTTCCTTTATCATTTGAAAATGAAAGAAGCGTATCAGTTATTGTTGGTGGCTATATACTTGAAAATATTCAGCAAGATTTCACTAAGATTAAGCAAAATCTGCCCATACTTTCACACGATGAAATAATGGATACTTTTGTTGCGTTTGGGCGCCAATTAAGAAGCATAAATAATCAAGTGAATAATTTAACTAAGCAGATTGAAATTTTTTTGAAGTCTAATCTTGAAAAAAACTATACTGCAAAAGAATTAGGACAACTATTTTTTTGTCACCCTCAGACCATTCGCCGTCAGTTTAAAAAAGAAGCTGGCATGACTTTTCAGAAGTGTTATAGCAAGATGAAAATTGAATTTGCGCTAAAGGAGTGGAATAAAGGAAAGTTAACTAAATTTGAAATTGCACAAAAGGTTGGTTACGCAAGTGAAAGTTCTTTGAATCGTGCGATAAAACGGCATTTGGCAAAAAAATGATAACTTTGACATGTAAATTTTGGTAACTTTGGTAGTGGTTTTGGTTTTAGTGCTATTATAAAATGTAGGTAAGTTACTGATTGGGTAGCTTACCTACATTCTATTAAGGGGGAAATTATGAGAAAATTAATTAAAAACGTTATCATTGCATCAATGAGCATTAATATGCTTGCTGCAACAGTAATTCCTGCGAGTGCTTCGGTTTTATACACCAGTGGGCATGCTCAGGAAGAAGCTAACTTAAACTCGTTAGAAGCTGAAATTAAAAAGTTTCATCAATTTCTAGAAAAAAAAGGAATCACAGATATTCAAGCGCGTACTGATGAAGAAAAGGAAATTTTACTTAATCAATACCTCAACCAACTTGGGAGAACTAGGTCAGTTGGTGCAGTACTAGGAGCCATTGCAGCGGCTATTGCTATTGGGAAAGGTTTGTATGGCGCAGGTAGATATGCAGCAATGCAAGCTGTGAGTCGTGGTTGGATTTCAAAAACACAATATCGTAGAAATGGTGGCGGATATTATTGGTCTATTGTTGCAGGTTTTGGTTTCTTTGTGGCTAATGGATTTGATGATTATATGTGGGATAGATAATGAATAATATATTTGATTCTTTAATATGGATTGCAATCTTTTTACTTTCAATTGCAGTAATTGCTTTAAGCATAAATCAAGAAAAGCAAAAAAAGGAACTAAAAATTTTAAAAGAATTGATCAGAAATGTAAATAAATATAATGACAAATAAAACCAAAAAAGTAATTGAAGAGACTTTTGTTGTATTAGGAGGAATTTTTTTAATTTTACTTCTAGTTTCTTATTTCATTGATACTAATGGCTACTTTCTAAATAGCAGAACTTACTTCCTTATTTTCTTCGGAGGTAATGTGATTTTCAATGCTTTTATTCGTAAAAATAAAAATTAATCGAAAATGTAAATAAACATGATAGCAAATAGTAAAAAACTAACCGTTAAGAGAAATCCCTCCAACGGTTAGTAGCTTTTATTCTTCAACTTCTTCTTGTTCGTCCATCAATCGTGCAACTCTTCCACGCCACAAGCCAACTGTTGACTCTCCACCTCTTTGACTAAATAACGAGGTCGAATTTTCTCCAAGTTTGTCTTCCAACGCCTTCATTCGCTCAAAAATATTGTTAAAATCAAACATACTTGGATGAATCGGCTCTAAACCACTGCCTTCATAAAATCTCAATAAATCGCCATTATTAATTTCATCACTAGCTGCTAATTGCTCTCTTGCCCGAATACGTATACCTTCTACATAAATCGCGATATCTGGAGGTAAAATATCTAATAATTCTCCTGTTTGTGTTAAATAAACATCTCTTGAACCAATCAAGGTAAATTCTGGTGTAATTACATTGCCATTTCGCAAAACAGCCATATTTTGATGATCATCTGACAATAAGTCTTGGCCAACCATCAAGAAAGGTGCTGAGTCAATTCCCAATAAATGGAGTAACGTTGGTGCCATATCGACTTGTCCACCATAAGTTTGACGAATGTGGCCTTTACCAGAATTTGGAATATGAATCATATATGGAACACGCTGCAACATGGTATTATCGTAAGTTCCCCAATTCGTTGTGTCTTTTCCTAAAATTTCACTAGCTAAAACAGGATTACGCATATTGGAAATACCATAGTGATCGCCATATAGCACAATAATTGAATTGTCATACAAACCGCTTTCCTTCAAATACTCAAAGAACATCTCAATTGATTGATCCATATAGTTCGCTGTTGCAAAGAAGCCATTAATTGTCTGATCACTTGTCGTTGCTTGTGGAAAATGATGATCATCTAGATTGCGAAACTTATCATAAGGAAAATGATGAGATACCAAGATAAATTGCGTGTAAAATGGTTGCTGCATCCGTTCTAAATACTGAATGGATTGTTCAAATAAATACTCATCATGCAACCCATACATAAATGAATTTTCCGGTGTCGCATCAAAATAACGTGCATCAAAGAAATAATCATATCCTAAACGCTTATAAGTACCAATTCGATTCCAGAAATTCCCTTCATTGCCATGAAAAACCGCTGATGTATAACCTTGTTTTTGACGCAAAATATTTGGTACCGCATGGAAAGTATTGCGATTGCCCATTTGTGCAAAAAGTGGTCCATGCAACAATCCAAACAAACCATTAGCAATCAAATTCTCCGCATCGGCTGTTTTTCCAGAACGAGTTTGATGAAAGAAGTTTTCAAATGAAATGGTATCTTCATGTCGGAACAATTGATTAATGAACGGTGAAACTTCATGTAAATTTCCTTCCTCATCTTCTAAATGAAAATCAAGTAAGAAATTTTGATAACTTTCTAAATGAAGTAAGATAACATTTTTACCTTCCGCAATTCCAAAAAAGTCAGGATTCGGTGCTGCGTGCGTTCGCTCTACAAATTCAATCACCGCATCTAAATCATATTCAGAAGCCTTCGCCCGTACCTGATTGGCTTCATGGGTTTTCACGCCATTATAAATATGAAAAACGGGCAATCCTAAATAACGCACAATATAATCATGTGAAAAAGTACGAGTCAAAAGTTGTGGACGATCCATATTTGCCAAAGATAAATTTGCTGAAAACAACATCACTGAAAACATTGACATCGCTAGTGCTACACGTTTTTTGACAAAAATTTCGTTCATTTTTATTTTCTTAAAGGCAAACAAAGCGATTAAAATAAAGATATCTAGCCAGTAAAGAATATCTGTTAGGTTAAACATCTCTAATGCACTTTCACTTAAGCCACCAAAAACAACAGCTGTGCTCATAATTGTATTAACGGTAATAAAATCTGAAAACTCACGGTAATATAGAACATTTCCAAAAATAATAAATGTCAGTAAGAAATAAACGCTAAACATGGTCAGATAACTTGTCTTTTTTCCTTTGATGAACAATCCAAGACCTAAGAATAAAAAGGCAGCTGCAAAGGGATTGATAAAGAGGATAAAATGTTGAAATGGTCCACTAATTCTCAAACCAAAGTCGTTAAAGTACGCAAAAATAGATTTTATCCAGAATAATAGGACAAATACGATATACATACCACATCGACTATTGATGAATTGTTTTAATTTACTGATGAATGCCATCGTTGTTCCTCCAAATCTTTTTGTTTCATTAAGAATATACGATATTAAATGAGGATAAGTCAATATGTTTCATCATTTATTTATAATTATTTTCAGTTGTTATTCACATTTTAATTAACAAGATGAAATAAATATACTTTGGGTATACGTTAGTTGTCAATAAAAATCAAAGATGCAACATCCCAAAATTTGTACTATAATAAACTCACTAACCAAAAGACAGGAGAATTTTATGGCAAAAATCATCGAATTATCTGAACAACTCGCCAATCAAATTGCAGCTGGTGAGGTAGTTGAACGTCCAGCTTCAGTAGTCAAAGAATTAGTTGAAAATGCCATAGATGCTGGTGCGACAAAAATTGA
>JAITWV010000249.1 GCA_031285105.1 Streptococcaceae bacterium
TGAACGCTCCTTTTTCATCTAAATTATCCACTCGAAATCCACCTAAAATTACCTCAGCAACCTTTTGATTGTTAATGTAAATAGGTTTCAGACAATAAATTAACCCCATTGGACCAATAAAACGAAAATAATCCTGTGTTTTTTTAATGAGCAAAGTTGCTTTTTTATGATAAGAAGTAAGGGCGAGATTCCATTTATCAAGATGAGTTAATTTTTTCATGTGTGGTTGTATAGATTCAAATAAAACTTCTCCAGATAAGTCAGTTAAGCGGATGAATGGGAGATGAGTTTTTTTATTTAATACCAAACAAATTTTGTCGATTAGGGCTTTTTCCATAGTGTATTTCTCCAGAATTGATTTTGATAACAGTTTATCTATTTATAATTACGATTTCAAATTTAATACTCAAAAAAGTAATTTTGTCCGCTCAAAACTGTATTTTGTCTTTTCAACCGATTTCACAATTGGTTTGGGTATGATATTCTTTTCTTAAGAATTATTAAGCTATTTTATCTGTATATTTTTAATCATATTTTCGGTGCACAGCTAATGATGTTGAGAATCGCTAAGATGAAAGAGTTATGGTTTCTAAAATTTTTTGTTGCTAATATTTTTAAGAATGGAGGGGATTAGATGTTTTTAAAGAAAAGTCGTAGTTTAGCATTTGGTTTGGTTGTTCTTTTAATGTTATTGGGAAATGTTGGGAAAGTTAATGCCGAAATTTTAGAAAAAAAAGAATCAAAAAACTCGGAAGAATTAATTGCTTTTGAAGATGTTAATAAGAATCATATTGAAATAAATGGAATATCTTCAAGATTTAATGGAATTTCAGTAACAAAATGGTTTGATATTCCACCTAAATTGTTTAACTGGAGTATTCCAAATGTAGAAAAAATTTGGCATGTGGTTTATATAAATGGTAGAAAATACTCTGGTTATATGTACTGGACAGGACGTTATCAGCTGTTAGTTGCCGGAGGGAATTGGCCAACATATTACTATGAATTTAAAGGACAATTGTCTTAAATATTTGGAGGTTATTATGAAAATTAGAAAATTATTTGTAGCTGTTCTTTTCTTTTCAAGTTTTTTCTCGGGAACTAATTTTTTTGTTTCAGCAAATAGCGTAAGCAGCGTTGAATTGACGAATATTTTGACAGTGCCAGACACTTTAATTCAAAACAACAATCAACTTGAAGTAGACAGGGTAGAGACGTTTACAAATGAAGAAATTATTGCATATCTAAAAAGTATAGGAGAACTCCCACCGGAATTTCAATTAGATACAAGATTAAGAGCTAACGGAGTAAATAAAATAATTTGGTACAAAGGCTACTTGAATTATGATTTATATTTAACGAAAGACATCATAAATAAGATAAATAGTTCTAATACGACATTGGGACTTAGTATTTTAGGTTTCATGATTGGAGGACCAGTAGCAGCTGTGATATTTCCAGTCATAAAAATATGGGTTACAAGTGGAATGACTCCTCATGGAAAGGTATTTGTTGTTCGTGGTGGAACTAGACAATATTGGTATTATCAGTGAAAAAAATCATCATTTTACTTTGCATGATATCGTTAGCTTTTCAAACAACACTCGTTCAGATAGGTTTTTATGTATTTAGTATTTCAAAAATATTTCTTGTTTTATTAACTGCTTCCGTGCTTTTCAATGCATTATCAATTTATTTCTTGGATAATATATTGGAGAAAAATTTAAGTAGAAATTGGAAATTAGGGGTGTTTTTTATTCTCTATAATGTTTTGTTAGCAGTGATATTGTCGTAATTCAATAGACGTTATCACAGATATTACAGATAATCAACAAACCAATTTTGAAAGAAAAATAGGTACTAGTATATTAAGAAAGCTGGTGACAATTTGGTAAAGTATAAAGATTATTTAATCAAACTTTTTTTCGTTCTCCTTTACATTCTTATCCCTTGGTTTCATAAAGGAAATGATATACTGATTGAATATTTATCAACTATAACAGTCATTGGCTTGTTATTTTTGGTAGTTATTAAAAAGAACAAATTATTTATGAGAACTTATATTCTATGTATGATCATAAAATTAGTGGTAGGAATTTCCACGATTTTGTAATTGAAAACAAAAACATTGAGAGCCTTAAAGTAGGTTCTCAATGTTTTAAATATTAAACACCAGATAATTGTAAACCGGTACGTTGTGGATTTTTCTTGTAGCGAATATAAAACAGCACAACGGATATAATTTTCGCTAATTCAATCAATAACCCCATCACATTCCATCTAAAGTCACCTTCTAAAATATTTAAAGGTGTTTGTGTCAGCATAATCGCTAAAGCATAAAAGACAACGGTAATGCGCACATAATGATCTCCTGGCAAATATTGCCCAATCACAAAACCAAGTGCTGCGATTAACCCAATGGCATGAATCCATCGTACCTCAGAAGGTGCACTAATAACAGCAACAACACCACCAATTAATGCAAAGGCAATCATGAATAGTAAGAAAATCAACCCAAACTCATTTGACTGTACAGTATCTTTTTTAAATGTCACATGGAAAGTTAAATTCCGAATTGTACTATAAGCACCTGCCACAATTAATGAAATTTGTGTACTCATGCCAGTACTCAAACCGATAGCCAAAAACATAAACATCCAAAAGAAACTACCAATGCCAGTGATTAAAAAATATTTTACTTTGTCTTTGATTTGATAAGAAGTAAATTCAAAGATAATTGTGATAATGCCCAAAACTTGAGCGAGTATGTACCAATGTAAAGAACTCATCGTTTTCTCCTATTATTAAACAGCCAATGCCACTTTTTCAGCTGCCAAAATTGCTTCGTATTTTTTGCAATAAGAAATTGCCATCGCACCAGGTCCAGCGTGAGTACCAATTGTTACACCAACTTCCACAATCTCATTTGTAATTGTCATATCTAAATTCTTTTCGATTCCTGATTTTAAGAGTGTTGATGAAGCTTCATCTTGAATTTGTCCAACAGCAATATTGACCTCATTTTTAACATCTTGTAAAACATCAACGATAGAAGTTTGTAACATTGAAATGACTTTTTTCTTCCCACGTACCTTATCCAAAGAAGCAATATTGCCATCAACCACTTGTAAAACCGGACGCAAACCTAAAATACCACCAACTAAAGCTTGAGTTGGTCCAATACGTCCACCTTTTTTCAAATATTCCAAGCTATCTAAAGTGAAATAAGTTCTTGTTACCTCAACGACTTTACGTGCGGTTTTGGCTGCT
>JAITWV010000259.1 GCA_031285105.1 Streptococcaceae bacterium
AAAATAAAATAGAAAATTTATGGGGTAGTTTGAAGAATTTCATCCGTCGTTTTCGTGATAAATTCAGAAGCCTGGTTGAAGTTGTTGAGTTTTATTTTGAAACGTATTAGCTATATATAGATAAAAGACCGATTTGTTGAGAAGCTTTTAGGTTTTTATTGACAATTAAAATTCCTTAAAGAATAGATTTAGTACAAAATTTGAATAACAAGAAAATCATAGAATTTATTAATAACAACAAATTTAAATAAATAATTTCTAGCAAAAAATATATAATTAAACTAAGAATATGTTTTAGGGAGAAAGAAAATGAACAAAAAACGTCAGCTAACTTTATTATTATTTAGCATAATAGCCATGCTAGTAACCATTTTATCCTTTACTTTCATCATTAATCCAACAGCGCAACCAAGACAAGAAGAGTCTATTGCAACTGAAGAGACATCTACATCCATGTCAAGTACATCAATTGTTGAAACGACTAAACCCAGTGAAGAGCCAACCCAAACACCGTGGATTCAAGTCGAAGGTGAGGTCTCATTACCAATTTTAATGTATCATGACACTAAAGGAACGCCCGGAGATAATAATTCGATTGATATTTCCTTATTTGAACAGCACTTAATCGCCTTAAAAGAAGCAGGGTTTTATACGCTGACACCTGAAGAAGCATATAAAGTACTTACAACGAATTCAAAACCAGCACCAAAAGTAGTCTGGATAACCTTTGATGATGGGTATCGTGATTTTTATGAGAATGTTTTTCCGATTTTACAAAAATATCAAATGAAAGCAACAAATTTTGCAATCACAAGTACTACACAAGCACCACATCATTTAAGTTTAGAGCAAATGAAAGAAATGAAAGCAAGCAATCTTGTTTCTATTCAATCACATACAGTCTCTCACCTGGATTTGTCAACTTTGACTAATGAACAACAGTTATCAGAATTGAAAGACTCAAAAGAATTTTTAGACACGAATTTAGGACAAAATACCATTGCTTTATGTTTTCCGGCTGGTCGATTTAATGACGACACCCTGATCATCGCCAAACAAGCACAATATCAACTTGCTGTAACGACTCAACCGGGCTTTGCGACTTTGACCAGTGGTTTATTGACCTTACCACGTATTCGTATTTTTCCAACGACAAGTGCTGAAAATTTAGTAGCGAGCATTTCTTTAGCTTTTGTAGATGGCAATTAGTATTTGAAAAGAATTGGAGTAAAGCATGTCAAGTTATCTAAAAATAATCACCTTCAGCATCAGTTTATTTCCATTTATTGCCTTATTAATGACCTTACCATTATTATTTAGACAATACCGCAAACATGGAGCTGTTTCAAAATTCTTTTTATTCTTGTCTTACAGCTTCATGTTTTATTTATTAAGTGCGTATTTATTAACCATTTTGCCATTGCCACCAATTGAAAGTGTGCGAAATTTTAGCGGACCAATGCAGAATTTGCGCTTGTTTCAATTTGTTAGAGACTTCTTCCAACATTCAGGTTTTGAAATTTCACAGCCAAGAACATGGATGTTAGCATTGAAATCGCCTCAGTTTATCCAACCAAGCTTCAATTTCTTACTAACCTTGCCCTTTGGTTTTTATCTAAATTATTATTGGAAAAAGGGGTGGAAAGTAACTTTTTTACTTAGCTTTTTACTAACGTTATCATTTGAAACCATTCAAAGAAGTGCACTTTTTGGCATTTATCCACGTCCATATCGTTTATTTGATGTGGATGATTTGTTGATTAATACACTTGGGTCAATGTTTGGTTTTTGCTTGAGCGAGAAAGTTAAAAATTATCTTCCAGATTTAAATAAAATTGAAGAAATCATTGAAAAAAGAAGTCAGAGCATTTCACTTGTTCGCAGGTTTGTAGCCTTAATGATTGATTTAATTTTAATTTTATTCGTGGGTGTAATTTTTCCAATTCCGATTATATGGACAATTTTATTAGTTGTTTTATTACCACAAGTGCTTTTTGCTAAAACATTTGGGATGAAACTATTGCATTTTAAAATAGAAACCAAAAGCAAAAAAAGAATTCTGTGGCGTTTTATTTTAGGCTTTGGTTTGAATTTTTCTTTATTATTCATTTTAAATAATCTATTAAACGCAACTGGACACGCTCTAGAACAAGAGTTATCAATGCTTCTATATCTTATTATGACTACAACTGTTATTGTGCTTATTTCAGCAATCAGTTTATTCGTTTCTATTTTCTCAAAGTCAAAACAATTTTGGTTTGAAAATTTCACAAAGGCAAGGGTTGTTTCGACTTTTAAGAAAGAGTAAAATAGATTAGATTAAAAAAGAATAAGAGGTACTATGATGAAAATTGCTGTATATTGCGGAGCTGCCGATGGAAATAAGCCCATATTTAAAAATTGCGCAATTGCACTTGGAAATTGGATAGCTAAAAACAATTATTCCTTAGTGTTTGGCGGTGGAAAAGTTGGTTTAATGGGGATACTTGCTGATACTGTTAATGAAAATAATGGACAAACAATTGGTGTCATGCCTAAATTTTTAAAAGATAGAGAAATTGCTCATTCAAATTTAGATGAATTATATGTCGTTGAAACAATGAGTGAGCGTAAACAAAAAATGTTAGACCTAGCTGATGTCTGCATTGCCCTACCCGGAGGACCTGGAACACTTGAAGAAATAACGGAGGTGGTTTCATGGTCTAGAATCGGCCAAAATAATAATCCATGTATCTTTTTTAATGTGGACAATTATTATCAGCCAATCATTCAAATGTATGATTCAATGGTAGAAAATGGCTTTTTGAGTGTGGAAGATAGACAAAAGATGTTGTTTTCAACTGATTTTGAGGAAATAGAACAGTTTATTAAAGAATTTGCAGCACCGGAATTGAGAAGTTATAAGTGATTATGGATATTAAAAAAATGCTAAATTCATCAAGTGTGAGTTTAGCATTTTTTATTATTTATTTTTACAAAGGGTATAGAACTTCAGATAAATCAAATAATTGAGC
>JAITWV010000264.1 GCA_031285105.1 Streptococcaceae bacterium
ATTTGTGGGCGACTCGGAATATAAGAGTTGGAAATACTGCAATCATTGGATTTTTATAGCAATCGACTTGTGGGCGACTCGTGGGCGACTTGGAAATTTTGCATCATGAGCAAAACGAACTCTATATCAGATAGCAAGGATTATATCCAAGTTATAGACAGTAATACTTCATTTGACCTCTCTATTGGCTCACTTTGAACTGTTAAGTAATCCTTTACAGTTCAAAGTAGGGTTAATTCATTATCTGCAAAAATTTTTTTCTGAAAATTAAATGATTAAATATACGTAACAAACCGATTAAGTCTATGGGGCTTAATCGGTTTGTTTTATCTATTCGTAATTATAAAATTCTAGCTTAGTATTTTTCAAAATTTTCTTTGTATATTCGCTTTCAGACATATACTTGATTTCGTGTAAATTTGCAAATTCAGCTAATTCTTCGTCAGATTGAACTACTTGTACTAATTCAGACTTTCCTTCAAAGCGACCGTTCATTATTGTGTGCATGATTGAGTATTTGCCATCAGTGTTTTGCTATGAAATACCGTTATCAAGTGTTAAAGCAGAAGTGATTTTTTCGGCAATTCGCTTGATTACAGGAACGACTACTGAATTTTCGGCTTGTTTGTAGAGTTGACATAATTAATTTGCGGTATTAGAAATATATTGATATTCTGATAATAGAGGTGAACGTTTTGGAAAATAAAAATCAATTTAGGAACTGGCTCAAAGGCAAGGGGTATCAAAACAGCTCGATTGATAAATACTCCAATCAGGCAAATAAAAAAATTTTAAAAGAAATCAATGTCGATTTTTATGAAATAGAAAACTTGGATGAACTAGCTGTATTATTACTTGATGTAAGAGAGTTAGAAAAATATATGTCTAAATCACCAAACCGTATGTATTCTGCTGCTATTTCAAATTACATCAAATTTAAATCTGAATTTATTGACTTATTAGACACGAAAGAAGATATAAATTATGGATCAGATATTGAAGCTATAATAGTGACTAAAGAAGATAGACTTCCTAGGTATAACAATCAACCACAACCACCATCAAAGCTAATTAAAGGAAAAACAACTCAATTTAAACGTAATTCACAGGTTGGTGCTGATGCGATAATTCTTGCTAATTACAAGTGTCAAATAAATCCTAATCATAAATTTTTTATCTCAAGGCGTACAAATAAAAACTATGTAGAAGCACATCATCTAATACCGATTGCTTATCAAGCATTGTTTACTAATGGAATTGACGTTGTAGAAAATATTTCTGCTCTATGTCCTGTGTGTCATCGCCTTATTCATTATGGTGTGAATGAAGAGCGCAATCTATTAATCAACCAATTGCACACAACTTTTGAAAATAGACTTTCTGTTGTTGGGATAGAAATTAAGAAAAAGGATCTTTTAGAACTATATCAAATATATTCTTAAAACACCTTGAAAACTAAGGATAGTCAAAAGCATCGCATGGAAGTGGTGAATCCAACCCCATTTCCCTTTTCCCAAACAATCTTGTATAATTGCCTCATTAGAAAAGAGGAAATTTATGTTTAACTATACAGATGACCCCACCAAACGTTATCATTCATGGAATTATGCCTTGCGTGAAGAATTTGGTGGAAAAATATTTAAAGTCCCAATTGATGGTGGATTTGACTGCCCCAATCGTGATGGTACGGTAGCTAAGGGTGGTTGTACATTTTGTTCGGTATCAGGTTCTGGTGATCATATTATCGCACCCAATGCTCCATTTGTGGAACAATTCTATAAAGAAGTTGATTTCATGCACCAAAAATGGCCGAATGTCGAGCAGTATATTGTGTATTTTCAAAATTTTACCAATACGCATGCTCCGGTTGAAGAATTACGTCAAAAGTATGAACAAGAGGTGAATTTGCCAGGTGTGGTTGGTTTATCCATTGGCACAAGACCTGATTGTTTGCCGGATGAAACGATTGAGTATCTTGGTGAACTTAATGAACGCTTGTATTTATGGGTGGAACTTGGTCTACAAACGACTTTTGAAGAAACCAGTGAGTTGATTAATCGTGCCCATTCGTATGAGGTCTATGTGGATGCGGTGAAGCGTCTGCGTGCCAAAGGGATTCGTGTTTGTACGCACTTGATTAATGGTTTGCCTGGCGAAACACCTGAAATGATGCGTGAAAATGTACGTCGTGTGATTCAAGATAGTGATATTCAAGGGATAAAACTTCATTTGATGCATTTGATGTGTAATACAAAAATGACGCGTGATTATCATGAAGGGAAGTTGAAGCTGATGAATCGTAAGGAATATATTGAAGTTGTCGTAGATCAATTGGAGATGATTCCTCAAGAGATTATTATTCATAGACTTACTGGCGATGCTCCTCGTGATATGTTAATTGGTCCAATGTGGAGTTTGAAAAAGTGGGAAGTATTAAATGCGATTGATAATGAGTTGAAAAAAAGAAATAGTTATCAAGGAAAATTCAATGTTAGACAGGAGAGTTTGGTGAATGAAAACCGCCCTTCATTACTCGCATGATTTATTAAAAGAAGTGATTAAACCTAACGATATCGTAGTGGATGCGACTATGGGTAATGGCAAAGACACGCTATTTTTAGCCCGATTATCAAGAAATGTTCATGCCTTTGATATTCAAGAAATGGCACTTACGAATACTTCACAAAAGTTAAAAGAAGCTAGACTAAATGCTAATCTTCACCTTGAAGGACATCAACACGTTGGAAAATACCTAAACAACAATTTAAAAGCTGCTATTTTTAATCTTGGTTATTTACCAAATAGCGACAAATCAATCATTACCATACCAGATAATACAATTAGGGCGATAGAAGCGATGATGAAACATTTGTTACCTACTGGCAGAATTGTTATCGTGGTCTATTCCGGTCATTTGGAAGGGATTATCGAAAAAGATATTTTGTTAGAATATGTGGCAAAAATTCCACAAGAACAATTTCAAGTCCTAAACTATCAATTTATTAATCAACGAAACAATCCACCAATTTTATTATGTATTGAAAAAAGACGTCCGTTAAAATAAATGGACGTTTTTTTAGATTTAATCAATAAAATTTGATACCCTTATCTTATGAAATTAAATTTTCTTAATTAAGGGGGGAAAATGAGATGGTTACAAGAACTTCAAGAAAAGCTAGAAGACAAAGAAATGAACGAATAAAGCGCAATTATGTGTTAAAAAAAGGAGCCAAAACAGCGTTTAGTTGTGCGGCGGTTGTCAGTTCTATTTCGGCAAGTTTGGCAGCACCAACATTTACCAATGAAGCCAGCGCACAAACAACGGCTGCTTCGCGTGCACAATATATTGAAAATTTAGCAATTCATGCAGTACCTGTGGCAAATCGCAATGGATTATGGGCGTCGGTCATGATGGCACAAGCGATTTTAGAAAGCAATTGGGGGCAAAGTGGTTTGTCTTCGCCGCCACATCACAATTTATTTGGGGTTAAAGGAAGTTTTCAAGGTAGAAGTGTTACCTTTCCGACGAGAGAATTTTTAAATGGTCAATGGGTAACAATTAATGCAGCTTTTCGTTCGTATCCTTCGTTTACCCAAAGTTTTGAAGATTATGCGTTTGTGATTAGAAATGTTAATTTTGGTTCAGGTCCATTTTATATTGGCGCATGGAAAGCTCATTCTCGCTCGTTTCGTGATGCGACTGCTTGGCTTCAAGGGCGATACGCAACAGACCCAAACTATGCGGCATTATTGAATAATATTATTGTTTCAAATAATTTAACGCGCTTTGATACAATGGATGGTGTTGGTACAGGAAATATTCCAGTAAACAATGTAAATACTGGAAATAATAACAATAATAATAGCAATTCATCTACGAGCACTTCTGGCACTTACCGAGTTGTTGCAGGGGATACGTTATCAAGAATTGCTGTTAATTTTGGTACAAGTGTTGCTAATTTAAAGTCATGGAATAATTTGAAGAGTGATTTAATTTTTGTAGGTCAAACGCTGCAAGTGCAAGCAAGTGGTGGGACTTCGACAAATAATAATACGAATACGAATACGCCAACCAATCAAGCGACACATTTGGTGGTTTCAGGTGATACATTGTCAGCTTTAGCAATCAGATATCAAACGAGCGTGGCAAATATTCGTTCTTGGAATGGATTAACTAGTGATATGATTCGAGTTGGACAAGTATTAAGAGTAAGTGCTACTGGAAATACGAACACGAATAATAATGCGAACACAAGCACAAGCACCAATACGAATAATCAAACGAATCATACGGTTGTTTCAGGTGATACGTTGTCATCGTTAGCACTAAGATATAACACAAGCGTTGCCAATATTCGCTCATGGAATAATTTAAATAGTGATTTGATTAGAATTGGGCAAGTATTACGAGTAAGTGCTACTGGAAGTTCAACGTCAACGAATACTTCAAATACACCAAACACCAATGCGAATACAAGTAGTGCTTCAGGGCAAAATTATACAATTGTTTCAGGAGATACCTTATCTGCTATTGCCTTACGCTTTGGTACTACGGTTGCTAATTTACGTTCATGGAATAATATTAATGGCGATCTGATTCGAGTTGGTCAAGTGATAAGAGTCAGCAGTTCAGGAAGTGTCTCAAACAATACTACGAATACCCCACCTTCAACCAACACCTATACGGTCAGAAGTGGCGATTCACTTTGGGCGATTGCTCAAGCGAATCATACCAGTGTGGATAATTTGATTCGTTTAAATAATTTACGAACAGATGTCATTGTGATTGGTCAAGTTTTAAGACTAATATAAGATAAAAGAGCAAGCAAATGAAAAATGCTTGTTCTTTTTACACTCAAAAACTTGAAATTCCAACTAAAAAGCCTTACTCTTAAGAAGATAAAAATTAAAATCGGAGGACTTCTTAAATGAGTTTTAACCATCTAGAAGTAGAAAAAAAATGGCAGAAATATTGGGCGGCTAATCACACATTCAACACAACTGAAGATAAAAACAAACCTTACTTTTATGCCTTAGATATGTTCCCTTACCCTTCAGGAGCTGGTCTTCACGTTGGACATCCCGAAGGTTATACGGCAACAGATATTTTGTCGCGTATGAAAAAAGCACAAGGTTATAATGTCCTTCATCCAATGGGCTGGGATGCGTTTGGTTTACCGGCGGAGCAATATGCCTTAGATACAGGAAATGATCCAGCTGAATTTACCAAGACAAATATCAATACCTTCCGTCGTCAAATGCAGTCATTAGGCTTTTCTTATGATTGGAACCGTGAAATTGATACTACTGACCCTGAGTATTATAAATGGACACAATGGATTTTTACGAAATTATATGAAAAAGGTCTAGCTTATGTGGCAGAAGTTCCAGTTAACTGGGTAGAAGAATTAGGAACGGTTATTTCAAATGAAGAAGTTTTACCAGATGGCACTTCAGAACGTGGTGGTTATCCAGTCGTGCGTAAGCCGATGCGTCAATGGATGTTAAAAATTACTGCTTATGCTGAGCGTTTATTAGAAGACTTAGAAGATTTGGATTGGCCTGAAAGCTTAAAAGAAATGCAACGTAACTGGATTGGTAAGTCAACGGGTGCAAATGTGACCTTTAAGGTTGAAGGAACGGACTTAGATTTCACTGTATTTACCACTCGTCCAGATACTTTATTTGGAGCAACGTATGCAGTTTTAGCTCCTGAATTAGATTTAGTTGGGCAAATTACAACACCAGAGCAAAAAGCAGCGGTTGATGCATATATTGAAATGGCCTCTAAAAAATCAGACTTAGCCCGTACTGACTTAGCAAAAGATAAAACAGGTGTATTCACAGGCGCTTATGCAATTAATCCAGTCAATGGAGCCAAAATGCCGATTTGGATTGCTGATTATGTTCTGCAAAGTTATGGAACAGGAGCAATTATGGCCGTTCCTGCACATGATACGCGTGACTGGGAATTTGCGAAACAATTT
The DNA here is from genome assembly GCA_031285105.1 of Streptococcaceae bacterium. GTDB lineage: Bacteria > Bacillota > Bacilli > Lactobacillales > Streptococcaceae > JAITWV01. The sequence goes on from JAITWV010000264.1 coordinate 5,988, forward strand.
GACTTAGAAATCTTGCCTGTATTAGACGGTGGCGATGTTTCGGTTGAAGCTTATACAGAAGATGGTTTGCATATTAATTCAGGATTTTTAGATGGCTTAGGTAAAGATGAAGCAATCGAAAAAATGAATGCTTGGCTAGAAGAAAATAATGTCGGTGGCAAGCAAGTTAGTTATCGTTTACGTGATTGGTTATTTTCTCGTCAACGTTATTGGGGTGAACCAATTCCAGTGATTCATTGGGAAGACGGAACTTCAACAGCCTTAAGTGAATCTGAGTTACCATTAATCTTACCAAAAACAACCAACATCAAACCGTCAGGAACAGGTGAGTCACCACTTGCCAATATTGAAGAATGGGTAAATGTGGTAGATCCAGTTACTGGTAAAAAAGGTCGCCGTGAAACCAATACAATGCCACAATGGGCTGGTTCAAGCTGGTATTATTTACGCTATATCGATCCAAAAAACAAAACAATGCTCGCTGATCCTGAAAAATTAGAGCGTTGGTTGCCAGTGGATATCTACATCGGAGGAGCAGAACATGCGGTATTACACTTATTATACGCACGTTTTTGGCATAAATTCCTTTATGATATCGGTGTTGTTCCAACCAAAGAGCCATTCCAAAAATTATTTAACCAAGGAATGATTTTAGGTAAGTCTTACAAAGATTCACGTGGCGCATTAGTTCCAACAGACCAAGTAGAAACGATTGACGGTAAATATTTCCGTATTTCAGACAAGGAAGAATTAGAACAAATCGATGCGAAAATGTCTAAATCATTGAAAAACGTTGTAAATCCAGATGATGTCATCAAAGAATACGGTGCAGATGCTTTGCGCTTATATGAAATGTTCATGGGACCACTAGATGCTTCGATTGGTTGGAGTGAAGATGGTTTAGAAGGAGCAAGACGTTTCTTAGATCGAGCATGGCGTTTGATTGTTGATGAAGAACATGATGGCAGAATGCGTGATCGTATTACCACTTACAACAACGGTGCATTAGATAAGGTGTATCATGAAACAGTCAAAAAGGTAACAGAAGACTTTGAGAAATTACAATTTAACACGGCAATTTCCCAATTAATGGTCTTTGTAAATGCAGCCAACAAAGAAAAAGTTGCGCTACATTACCCATACATTAAAGGTTTTGTTCAATTATTAGCCCCAATTGCCCCACATATGAGCGAACAATTATGGGAAATTTTGGGCGGAACAGACTCAATCGTAAATTACGCATGGCCAACATATGACGAAGCGATGTTAGTAGAAGATGAAATTGAAATTGTCTTCCAAATTAACGGTAAAGTTCGTGCCAAATTGACGATTCCAGCTGATTTATCAAAAGAAGAATTAGAAAAATCAGCATTGGCAAATGAAACTGTTCAGCGTCACTTAGATGGGTTAACTATTCGTAAAGTCATTGCAGTACCGAATAAATTAGTGAATATTGTTGCGAATTAATAAACACAAAAGAGGCTGGGACAAAATAATTTTTTAACTATAGTTTCCAGTCGAATAATGTAAAAACCTCCAAAAATCTATCATCAAAGATAGATTTTTGGAGGTTTTTGCGATTGAAGTTTTGTGTTAGTGCTTGAACGTTCGTTTTTCTTCTACGTATTCTGAGTTTTGTCCATCCTCTTTTACGCCAACACACTATTGTAATATGATTAGTTCAATGTTAAAATTAATATATAATTAAAAGTACAGGAGTGTGAATTCACTCGGCACATTTGATTCTTACATAATCGGTAAAATAAATGTGTGCGGGAAAGAACAAATAAAACGAAATTGAATACGTAAAAAATCTCTCATTTGAGTGGTCTTATTTACGTATGATTCGTTTTATTTTCTTTCCTGCACAATAAAAGTTTTCGTTTGAAAGCTGCAGGAAAGAAATTTCTTGTGGCTTTTTCTTATGCAATTTTTTAGAAAGTGAGCATGATTAAATGTAAAAAATGTCGATACATCGGTTAATTATACTTAGGAGAAATGAAAAAAATGGAAAACGAATTTGAAACTTTAAATAAAACAATTGGCTTAAATTTTAAGTCACGTCAACACAAGCAACAGCAAATGTTTGATTATTACATTACAGTAAAATCAATTGTCAAAAAACTATCAACCAAACGAACGCTTTACTTTTATGATGGAGGGTGTGGTCGAGCATATCTGTCCTTTTATTTGAATTATTTATTGAAAAAAGATGGCATTACCAATGTGGAATTTATCTGTATTGATATGAATAAAGCTTTGATTGAACGTAATAAATTAATCGCCTTAAAATTAGGGATGGGGAATATGTCATTTGTCCACTCAAGTATTATTGATGCGGATTTTTCTAAAAAACCAGATGTCGTTTACAGTCTAAATGCTTGTGATAGCGCTACTGATCAATTGTTATATCAAGCACTTGCCAATGAAGCAAGATTTATTTTATCTGTTTCTTGTTGCCAACATAAAGCACGAAAAGCCTATAAAAATCAATCAATGTCACTGATATCTCGTCATAAACCATACAAAGAAGGATTAGTGGATATGCTTAGTAATTCATTAAGAACGCTGTTAATGGAGGCACATGGTTATAATGTTAGCGTATTTGAGTTCACATCAACCTCTGCTACGCCAAAAAATGTGATGCTCAAGTGTGAAAAAGTGGCGAAGATAAATGAAAAATATCAAGAAATAGTTGATGAGTATGAAAAATTAGTTACTGCATTTAACATTCGACCACTATTATTTGATTACTTAAAAGGAGAAGAAAAGGATGTTCGAAAAGTTAGTTAATCAAGCTTATAAACCACAAGTAAATGAACCAGGAAGCGATAATCTATGGACAGATGAACATATTTCAAAAGGAATGTTAGCTGTACATTTACAAGCGAATGAAGATGGTGCAAGTCGTAAACATGACTTTATCGCAAAATCAGCTGATTGGATAAAAGAAGTTGCTCCACCAAAAGAATATAAAAAATTACTTGATTTAGGCTGTGGACCAGGACTGTATGCACAACATTTTGCTGAATTTGGTTTTGAGGTAACAGGCATTGATTTTTCCAAGCGTTCGATTGATTATGCAAAAGCGCAAAGTAGGCAAATTGATTATCACTGCAAAAATTATCTAACGCTAGATTATCAAGCAGAATTTGATGTTGTTACTTTAATTTATACTGATTATTGTGTGCTTTCAAGTGAAGATAGACGAATTTTAATGAACATTGTTTTTCGAGCGTTAAAACCAGGAGGGAAATTTATTTTTGATGTGTCGATGCAACAAAAAGAAAGAAAAGAAATGACCGAGTGGCAGATGTATGAAAAAGGAGGATTTTTTGCTGATGAGCCACATCTTTATTTGAATGCGATCTATCAATACGGTGAATTTGGTCAAACTCAGCTTTCACAACATATTGTCATTACAAAAGAACAGACAAAAAGTTATCATGTTTGGCATCATTATTTTACAAAGGAAGAAATTTTGGCAGAAGTAAGTGATTTTTCAAGTGTTCAATTCTTTGATGATGTTGCAGGAAGTCCCTATTCATCTGAAAGTGAGACTCTTTGCTTGGTGGTAACAAAATAGTTGGAATCATAAAAAAGTAAAGATTTTGAAAAGAAATCTTTACTTTTTTACTTTTACTTTCAATCTCAATCAAACAACCAACACATAACACAAAAGCAAATCATTCATATCCTTCAATGAAAAGGCAAATTCCGCTTCAAATTTCTTTAATTTATACTGCAAAGAATTCCGATGAAGATAAAGTTCTTTTGCTGTTTGTGTCAAAGAACCTTGATGTTTCCAAAGCGCACGAATTAATTCAATATTTTCATGATTTTTTATTAATTGCCCTTTTAAGTGAAGCAACGATGGATTTTTATCAATTATTTGACTAACTTCACTTGTTAAAAATATCCCACTAAGCGATTGGACTCGTGTACCCGTATTTAAATGAAGAAACTGCATAAATTTTTCTTGTTCATTCAAAAAAAATTCAACTTTCCATTCATTCGTATGATAAATATTACCAACATAAGCTTTGGTTTCAGCCAATAAGTCTGCATCTAAAGCTAAAAAGATTTCTTGGTATTCTTGAAGTGAAAAGGTATTTTTGGTGTATTCTTCTATTAAAAGACCTTGCTTGTCAGATAACTGAATGATACTTAGGACACTTGGAATCATTTCTTGCACAACTTCGATATATTCATTTATTTCTTGGGTGGTTGTAAATTGAATAAGACGAAATTTTGTTTCAAGTGGTGGAAGTGTACCCGTTTCTAAAAATTTTAACCAAGGGCTTTTTGGATATATTTTCGCTTTAAATAAAGTAGTTAATAATTTTATTTCATTTTTAGTTAGTTCATTTTTATTTAGCACATAAAGCCTTTCTTCAATCCTTAATATTAATTGATCAGGCTGTTCTTTTGAAGTCAGGACTGGTTTGGCTTGTGGATATATTTTTAAAAATTCCTCTTTATTCATATCGTTCCCTTTGGTAAATTTATTTGATTTAGGTATAGAATACTTACTTTAGTACATCGTAATTGATTTGGAGTTTGTGAAATAAAGACGTTAAGGTATTCTTC
>JAITWV010000282.1 GCA_031285105.1 Streptococcaceae bacterium
AGGTCTTACATTAGACTTAAATGCATTGCGTAATGGTACCGTAACATTCGTGCGTAAGAATGCATCAGGTGGTAGCTCGACAGTTATTCAAGGTCAGTATCCAGTAGGGAACACTGGTGTGAATTTCTTGCCTAGCGTAGCAGCATTCGCAGGATTACTTCTACTCGCAGCAGGTGCGTTTGTAGTAACGAAAAACAAAGCAAGTGCGCACACCTAACAAAAGGTTAATGAAAAGGATTGGTCAGGCAGTTTGTCTGCCAATCCTGACATTAGTCCTTGGGTATTTACTCATCTATGTAGTCGGCAAACCTGTCATTGATGTTGCTAGTTCGGCTTTGACTCTTTTCATGTTAGCAGATACACCAGTTCAATCAAAAACTGTTCATGCAGAAGAGATTACACTGGTTACGCAAACACATGATAAACCTGACGAGATTCCTTCTAGTCAAGTGCCATATCCAGTTGGTGGACAACAATATGGTCAAGTGATAATCGAAAGTTTAGCAATCAATGAGCCATTATACTTTGATGATAACCAAGAAATACTGCGAGATGCAGTTGGTCAATATATCGGATCGGTTATGCCAGGTCAAATTGGCACAACCATGATTGGCGGACATAACTACCCAGATCGTTTTGGTCGTTTACTTGGTATTCAAGAAAACATGCTTATCCAAGTACAAACAACCTGGGGGCTTTATACCTATAAAGTAACAAGCATGGATATACGAAATTATCGTGATCCACAAGTGATTGAACTATTGAATCAACGTAATGATCGTCAGTTGATTTTATACACTTGTTACCCAGTTACTATGATTGGATTTACAGATGAACGGATTTTTGTTTTTGCCACATTCGTCTCTGGGCCAATTATTAATCCTGACTTATAAGGGAAGAGACTATGAGAAAAATCAAATTAGTTGCTTCTTACATCCTAACATTCATCACGATTTTATTTTTCTTTATGGGCGTAAGTTTAGGAGTATTGACGCAAACGTTATTAAATCAAAACTTTATGATTTCAGCTATTGATACTTCAGGATATATTGAAACAATCACTAGAGAAATCAATGAAGAAATTGCCGATTTAGCTAGGGCGTCAAATTTGCCTCCGGAGCGCTTAACATCTGCTGTGAGTGAGTCAGTTGTTGAAGACAATGTGCATGCTTTTATTCGAGCAATTTATACAGATGTTCCTTTTACACTTTCAGGACAAGCTGAGATTACCCACAATTTAGAAACAATTATTACTCAAGTAGCTGATGAACGTGGATTAGATATTTCTACGCATGAAGCACAAGAGCCGATTCAGCGATTTATTCAAGAGTCTTTGATTCGATATGAAAGATACATAGAAATTCCGATTTTACTAACATATGCAAGACAAATCATGAGCTTCAAAGGCACATTAACAATTATTTTGGTCATGGTGGGAGTATTTGGTCTCATTCTTGCAATTGGGAGCATCCTCACATCAGGTAGGTGGCGACATGTGAAAATTCGGATGGTCTCCACAATTTTTGGTGGAACCGGATTGATGTTAGCAACTTTACCACTGTATTTACAAATGTCAGGATATGTTGAGCGTTTAGGTGTTCGATCTTCGTCGTTATATGACTTTATTGTGGTTTATATCAGCTCATTTATCCGTACTTTCATTTCACTTGGTTTCGTCTTTTTAGCGATTGCCTTGATGATTTTCTTCTTGAGTGAACATACTAGAAAACGTGTAGCAAAAAAACCAAAAATTATGATAGAAAGGCAAGCAGAATATGGAAGAAACTATTAGCCTATCAGAAATTTTTCAACTACTGAAAAAACGCTTCCTTTTGATAACTATGACCTTTTTATTAGGGACAGGAATTGCGAGTGCGACAACATTTTTCTTAATTGCACCGAGTTTTTCATCCTCAGCAGAAATCATTGTTCAATCAAAAGAGTCCGGCACACAAAATTTACAAACAGATATTAACGCCAATGTTTTATTAATCAATACCTATAAAGATATGATTATGGGAGACATTGTTATGCTTCCAGTGATGGAGGCGTTAGCAGCTGAACATGGCTATCAACATACGAAAAGTGAATTACGTGGGATTGTAAGTGTTATTCAATCACAAAACTCCCAAATGTTCCAAATTCGTGCAACCACACATAACCCAGAGCAAGCAGCAATTATTGCAAATTTGACTGCTTCTGTTTTCCAAGTGAAAGCACATGAAGTATTAGATGTAAACCGTGTAACCATCACCACCAATGCAAGTGCCAACCCAAGTCCAGTCGCACCAAACAATATGTTAAATGTGATGATTGGTGCTATTGCTGGTTTAATGGTTGGTGTTGGCGTTTCATTCTTGCTTGAATTTTTAGATAAGACAGTTAAAGACGAACGCTACATCAAAGAAGAAGTAGGGTTTCCAATCATGGGTGTGATTAGCGAAATGAGCAGTAAAGAGCAATTATCTGGTATTTCATTAGAAGAAACAATTATACCAAAACCAGCCAAAGCCAAACCAACTAGAAACAAAGAAATTGCAACAAGAATTAACACTAGGCGCAACCGCGAAAGAGTATAGGAGGGGAAAAAATGCCAAAAAACGCAACGAAAACAGCACCAGTTCCCTTAATAACACTTACTCAAGGGTACTCAGCCATTGCCGAACAATTTCGAACCGTTCGAACAAATGTGCAATTTTCTAACATCGACAAAGAATTAAAAACGCTTGTACTAACATCTGCTGGACCATCTGAAGGAAAATCAACAACAGCTGCCAATTTAGCCGTTGTTTTTGCTAATAGTGGCAAGCGCGTTTTATTAGTTGATGCGGACTTAAGAAAACCAACTGTTGCTTTGACGTTTAAAGCACATAATGTCAAAGGATTAAGTAGCTTATTATTTGATCGAAAAATAGATTTTCATAAAATTGTTCAACGTTCAACCGTAAGCAATTTAAGCATCTTACCATCAGGACCAAGACCTCCTAATCCATCAGAAATTCTTGGCTCTCAGCGTATGGAAGAAGTGATTAGAGACTTACAAAAATCATTTGATCTAATCATTTTTGATATGCCACCTGTTGCAACCGTAACCGATGCACAAATTCTTTCAGCGAAGACCGATGGGACGTTATTGGTTGTTCGTGAGCGGAAAACGAAAAAACAAGATTTAATGGATGCCAAAAGATTACTTGAAATCGCCAAAGCAAATGTCATTGGGGTAGTCTATAACGCAGCCAAGAAAACACGCGATTCACAGTATTATTATTATAGTTAAAGGGGAAAAAAGTATGATTGACCTACATTGCCATATTTTGCCTAATCTAGACGATGGACCAGATAGCCTAGCAACTGCATTAAAAATGGCGAAAAAGGCGGTCAAAGAAGGCATTACACACATACTAGCAACACCGCATCACAATATGCGTTATAGCAATCCCAAACATAAAATTATGGATGAAGTCGCTTGGTTTCAAAATGAATTAAATCAAGCGAAAATTCCATTACGCATTTTTGAAGGACAAGAAGTGCGTGTACATAGCAATCTTTTAGATGAAATTCAAAACGACCGCATTTTGTTTACTGATGTGGAAGATACTTACCTTCAATTAGAATTGCCCTCAAATGAAGTGCCAGAATATTTTGAAGTACTCTTGTATGACCTAAGAAATATCGGTATTACACCAATTTTGGTACATCCAGAAAGAAATTCAGTGATTTATAACAATCCGAACCTTTTGTATCAATATCTAAATATGGGTGTACTTTCACAAATAACCGCACCAAGTATTGTCGGTGTTTATGGAAAAGAAATTCAAAAATTTGCTCATAAACTGATTGAAACAAATATGGCTCACATGCTCGCCTCAGATGCTCACGAAATTGGGATGCGTGATTTTCATATGAAGCAAGCATACGGTATCATCAGAAAACATCATGGCAAAGGACGCGTCTACGAGATGAAAGAAGTCGCCCGTAAATGCCTAAACGGTGATCCAGTCAAAGTACCACAACATCAAGCGCTGTAGGAAAGAGGAAGAAATATGGAGAATAAAAAACGATTTTTAATACTTCTATTATTAGACATTTCGATTATCCTCTTTTCTATCTTTCTAAGTAATAATCTCTTTGTTTGGGTACCAACTGTCATCATCACCTATAGTGTTGCGGGTATTTTTGGTCTGTATTATTGGATGGGCTCAGAAATTTTTGGTATTTACCGCAAAGCTTGGGAATATGCGAGTGTGCATGAAATTACCGCCATTGCAAAAACCGTTACCTTTGCCTTTTTAGGCACACTTTTGACGCATTGGTTTATTTTCCAAACCACTCTTAATCGCATTTTGATTGTTGCTTATTTATTGCAATTAATCTTAATTACAGGTAGTCGCTTAATTTGGCGAGTGAAGCGTGAGTATGTTGTTAAAAATGAGCAAACTTCTAAAAAGACCTTAGTAATTGGTGCAGGTATTGCTGGTTCCATGCTAGTAAGACATTTACAACGCACCAACAATCATCACCTCAACCCAGTTGCTTTTGTAGATGATGATTTGAAAAAACAAGACTTAGAAATTGCGAATGTCCCTGTTGTTGGTGCCATTTCACAACTTCCCTTAATCGTGAAATTCGCCAAAATCGAACACATTGTCATTGCCATTCCAAGCTTAGACAAAAAAACGATGAATGAGATCTTTAACATTTGTCGCAAAACCAATATCCACACACAAATCATGCCAAGCTTAGAAGACCTTGTTGAAGGAAAAACCAGTATCTCTCAACTAAGAGACGTTTCGATTGAAGATTTACTTGGTAGAAAACCCGTTCAACTTGAAGAAGACAATATCAAAGAAACCTTAGAAAAAAAGACAATTTTAGTGACAGGTGCCGGTGGTTCCATTGGTTCAGAAATTTGTCGCCAGTTGATGAAGTATGAACCAGACGAGTTAGTGCTACTAGGTCATGGTGAAAATTCCATTTACCTAATTGAAATGGAACTAAAAGAAAAATTCACGCAAATGAACACAAAAATCAGCACCGAAATCGCCGATGTACAAGATAGAACAAAAATCTTTCAACTGATCAAAAAATACCAACCAACCATCGTGTATCACGCAGCCGCGCATAAACACGTACCACTCATGGAAAGACACCCAGAAGAAGCTGTGAAAAACAATATTTTTGGCACGAAAAATGTCGCTGAAGCCGCT
>JAITWV010000381.1 GCA_031285105.1 Streptococcaceae bacterium
GAAGAAGCTATTGAAGAAGTAGATGCTATTTTATTTGTGGTGCCAACCAAAGTAATGCGCATCGTAGCCAAGCAAGTTGCTACCATCGTCAAAAACAAACCAATGATTATTCATGCTTCAAAAGGTTTAGAACAAGGAACACATGAACGTATTTCAACCATTTTAGAAGAAGAAATTCCTCAAGAAAAACGTCAAGATATTGTTGTTTTATCAGGACCATCACACGCAGAAGAGGTTGCCGTTCGCGATATTACAACGATTTCAGCAGCTTGTGCCAATGAAGAGTCAGCAAAATATGTACAAGATTTATTTACCAATAACTATTTTAGAATTTATACCAATCATGATGTAATCGGAGTAGAAACAGCCGGGGCATTGAAAAATATTATTGCAGTTGGCGCTGGTGCACTTTCAGGCTTAGGCTATGGGGATAATGCGAAAGCGGCGATTATTACGCGTGGCTTAGCAGAAATCACACGCCTTGGAATAGCAATGGGTGCTGATCCATTAACTTATATGGGACTTTCTGGTGTGGGTGATTTGATTGTTACCGGAACTTCTATTCATTCACGTAACTGGCGAGCAGGTAATTTACTTGGAAAAGGTGAAAAATTAGCCGATATCGAAGTAAACATGGGTATGGTCATCGAAGGAGTTTCAACCACTAAAGCAGCTTATGAATTAAGTCGTGAGTTAAACGTTGAAATGCCTATCACAGAAGCAATTTATGATGTTTTATATAATGGAAAAGGCGTACGTGAAGCCATTGAAGCGATTATGTTACGTGAATCAAGAGCTGAAAACGAATTTAAATCTTAGGAGGAGTTTAATAAAATGGCACAAAAAGTAAGAAAAGCGATTATTCCAGCAGCTGGTTTAGGTACACGTTTTTTACCAGCTACTAAAGCAATGCCCAAAGAAATGATTCCAATTGTCGATAAGCCAACCATTCAATTTATTATTGAAGAAGCTTTAGCTAGTGGAATTGAAGATATTTTGATTGTTACCGGAAAAGCCAAACGTTCAATCGAAGACCATTTTGATGCAAACGTCGAACTAGAGCAAAACTTAAAAGAAAAAGGCAAAAATGAATTATTAAAACTAGTCGAAGAAACGACAGGCATTAATCTGCATTTTATTCGTCAATCTTATCCATTAGGCTTAGGTCATGCGGTTCTTCAAGCCAAGGCATTTGTTGGTAATGAGCCATTTATCGTAATGCTTGGCGATGATTTAATGGAAGATGATGTTCCTTTGACGAAGCAATTAATTAACGATTATGAAAAAACACATGCCTCAACCATCGCTGTTATGCAAGTGCCAAAAGAAGACACAGATAAATACGGCATCATCAAGCCAAGTGGCAAAGTTGATAAGAATTTATACAATGTTGAAGCGTTCGTTGAAAAGCCCAAAGTAGAAGATGCACCAAGTGATTTGGCGATTATTGGTCGTTATCTATTAACACCTGAAATCTTTGAAATTCTAGCCAGTCAAAAACCAGGAGCAGGTAATGAAATTCAATTAACCGATGCGATTGAGTCATTAAACAAAATTCAGCGAGTATTTGCTCATGAATTTAAAGGCAAACGTTTTGATGTGGGTGATAAATTTGGCTACATGAAGACTTCGATTGAATATTCATTAGCACATCCAGATTTAAAAGATGAAATGCGTGATTATTTGATTGAGCTTGGTAAACAGTTGGAAGGAAAAAAACCAGCAGTTAAAAAAGAAAAATAAATGAAGAGGGCTGGAAGACATTTTCGGCCTTTTTTGATTGCGAGAAACTGCTTGAAAGATTATGGGGAGTTGAAGGAGAGCTCGAAATCTTTTTCAAAAAGCTCGAGATCTTTTTCAAAAAGATTTCGAGCTTTTACCTGTTGCACGAATTGAATAACCGAACCCTACTCTTTAAAGATATTTAAGAAAAGCTTGAGAAACCTTTGAAAATTCTGTATACTATCAAAAGTTATGCAAAATTCGAAAGGTAGGATACAAAAATGAGCGAACCTGCAATTAAATATAGATTAATCAAAAAAGAAAAACATACAGGAGCACGACTTGGTGAGATTATTACGCCACATGGAACTTTTCCAACACCAATGTTTATGCCCGTTGGAACTTTAGCAACGGTCAAAACGATGTCTCCAGAAGACTTAAAAGAAATGAATGCTGGGATTATTCTTTCCAATACTTATCATTTATGGCTAAGACCAGGTGATGAGCTCATCAAAAAGGCTGGTGGACTGCATAAATTCATGAATTGGGATCAACCAATTTTAACAGATTCAGGTGGTTTTCAGGTGTTTTCATTATCAGATATGCGTAATATCACTGAAGAAGGTGTACATTTTCGTCATCATTTAAATGGTTCAAAATTATTCTTATCACCAGAAAAAGCCATTCAAATTCAAAATAACTTAGGTTCTGATATTATGATGAGTTTTGATGAGTGTCCGCCATTTAACGAAAGTTATGATTATGTAAAAAAATCAGTAGAACGTACGTCAAGATGGGCGGAACGTGGATTAAATGCGCATGAAAATCCAGCAACTCAAGGTTTGTTTGGCATTGTTCAAGGTGCTGGTTTTGAAGATTTACGTCGTCAGTCAGCAAAAGATTTAATGTCAATGGACTTTCCTGGGTATTCAATCGGTGGTTTATCGGTTGGTGAGTCTAAAGAAGAAATGAATCGTGTATTAGATTTTACTGCATCAGTTTTACCAGAAAACAAACCTCGTTACTTGATGGGTGTTGGAGCAGCAGATTCATTAATTGATGGTGTTATTCGCGGAATTGACATGTTTGATTGTGTATTGCCAACCCGTATCGCCCGTAATGGAACATGTATGACAAGCGCTGGTCGCTTAGTTGTGAAAAACGCACAATATGCTGAAGATTTCCGTCCATTAGATGAAAAATGTGATTGTTATGTTTGTCAAAATTATACCCGTGCTTACATTCGTCATTTAATTAAATGCGATGAGACATTTGGTATTCGTTTAACCAGTTACCATAACCTTTATTTCTTAATTAAATTGATGGAAAATGTGCGTACAGCGATTATGAATGATAATTTACTAGAATTTTCGGCTGCTTTTAAAGAAGAATATGGGTTTAATAAAGCAAATGCTCGTGCTTTCTAATAAGTCTGGTTTGAGAAATATGTTTAAATTTGGTAAACTAGACAAGAATTAACTATAGAAAGAGAGAACAAAAATGAACTTATTATTACCTATCGTCCTTGTTGGTATGTTAGTTATGATGTTTTTATCATCACGTAAACAAAAACAAGCACAACAAGAGCGTCAAAATTCAATCAACAATATTAAACCAGGAGATGAAATCGTAACAATTGGTGGTTTACATGGTGTCTTTCATGAAGAAGATACAGCTCGTGGCATTGTAACAATTGATTGTGATGGTGTGTTGTTAGATTTTGATAAAGCAGCAATTAAAACAGTAACCCCTGCATCAAATTCAGTAGAGGATGTCCCTGTGCAAGAAGAAACAACTGAAGAAGTAGTTGAAACTGAAGTGACAGAAGCTCCAATGGAAGAAGCAACTCCTGAAGACCATGCAACACCAGAAAATCCACTTGGGTTTAAGCAAGAAGATTAATTAAAAATCATCCGAAGTCTTAAAGAGGCTCGGATGATTTTTTTGCATATTTTTTCCGAAATTCACTTGGAGATAATTGAATTTTTTGCTTGAATGAATGATGAAGTTGCTTATGCGTAAATCCCACTGAACTAGCAATGATAGAAATTGGTTGATCCGTTGTAAGTAATAACTTTGTCGCTTTATCTAACCTTATCTCCCTAACATATTGCCCCAAGGTCACGCCTAAATATTTTTTAAACAAACGTAAAAAATGCCCCGTTGAATAACCAAGTTTTGTGGAAATATTTTTTGGAGTAATGGTGATTTCTATATTATTTTCAATATAAAGCAAAACACTATCAATTTCCCTTTTTTTCATGAAATCATTGGAACAATCACATTTTTTAAAACGAAGATTCTTTTTATTGCTTAATAAGCAACATTCCTTATGATGATGGATGATAAATTTTTCTTCCATTAAATTCCCCCCATAATTAATAGAATTTTTTAATTAAATCAAGTTTAAAGAATGGTTAGTAAATTGTCAAAAAAAACACGCAAGATGTTTAAAAGTGACGAAAAGATGTTGAGAAAAAGGAGGTTTTTTGTTTGATGAATGATTAATATAGAGTTAATTATTGTTGGGTGCTTAATCAAATATTTTGGGAGGTTTTTATGAAAAAATTTGCTTACACAGTTTCATTCATTGCTTTACTCAGCTTATCACTCACTTCAGTTTCTGCTTTAAATTCTAATCAAGTCGAGTTTAACAACATAGTTCAAAAAAGAGCATATAAAGAAGTTGTTAAAAACTATACAAGAGATAGAAATAAATTGACTCTTGCGTATAGTAATTTGAGAGTTTTGGGCTATCAATGGGTACCAGCAGCTGCAAATTTCTCCTATTCAATTGGAGTAATCCAAAGCGAAGAATGGAATTATTGGAGATTTTATTATACGGATCATTGGAGATAAGATTATTTTTAGATATACTTCTATAGTTTTTAGTTTGACCTCACTAGATTTGTTAATAACCTATTGAGGTCAATTTATTGAAAGGAAATTTATGCTTAAAATCAAAAATTTATCAATAAACTTACGCCAACCACTTTTCTATGATTTCACTTATAATTTTCTACCAAGTAGTATTTACGGATTAATAGCAACAAACGGAAAAGGGAAAACAAGCTTTTTTAGAGCAATTATGAATCTAATCCCAAAAGAAAGTGGCTCAGTTTGTATAAATGAAAAAGATATTTCAGCTTCAAAACAATCGATTTTTTATTTTGAGTCTAGCAATTGGTTTGACTTAAACGTAAGTGGTCTTGATTATTTAAAGTTAATAAAACAAGAATGGAACTCATCAAAGGACATACAATCAATGATTGATTATTGGGATATGAGCGACTATATCCGACTACCGATTCGTAAATATTCATTAGGCATGAAGCAAAAATTACTACTTTCTCTTTATCAAATAAGTAATGCCGATTATTTACTTTTTGACGAACCAACCAATGCCCTAGATGAAGGAGCTAGAAAGAAGTTTTTCTCTTTAATAAATCAATTACGTGAAGAAGAAAAAACGATTATCCTCTCCTCTCACTACAAGGAAGATATCTTAAATATATGTGATTTTCTGCTAACTATTGACAATGTCAGAATTGAGGCGATGAAAGTATGATGTTCTCTTTATTTCTTGTAAAAAAGGTGCTTAAAAATAAATTTAACTTCATTCCTGTGCTTTTATTATTGTTGTTAATTCCTGTTACCCTATACATGAACCAAAAAACAGAAAATGAAACTGGACTTGCCTCTTGGACCAAAGAAAAAATTGAATTTAGAACCGATGAAATCAAAAAATTAAAAAAGCATCTGACCACTTTAAATGAAGAAGATGAGGCTTATATAGGAACAAAAGGTATTATTGACATCTATGAAAAGCAGTTAGAATTGGATATTCAAGCTCTCGATGCGATAAATTCAGCTAATTGGAAAGTAGCGAATAAAAATTTGGCACTCGTTGCTTATCAAGATTATGAACTAAGTAAAAATTCTCCAACTATGAGCGTACAAGATTTAAATGCTAGTTTAGGTGAAGCAATGGTTTTTGATAAACTTGCTGAGTTAAATTTAGA
>JAITWV010000416.1 GCA_031285105.1 Streptococcaceae bacterium
CCCGTTGATTGTATTAGGGACGGTGATTGTAGGCGGAGTTGTCGGGGGGCGATTATTAAATACTGTTCGGGTTGGACTTGTTTGATAATCAGATTCAGGATAAGGATTTAGCGCTGTTTTTTCAGAAAAATCCTCAGATATTACGTTTTTAACTATTCCAGATGAAATCGGCCCAAAAGAGTTTAAAAAAATTGGAGCTTGTCTTGGGGGTCCCTGAGGTATCATTGGACCTTGTCCGGGTGGGTAGATTGGCGCATTGGATTGAATCTCATTCCCATGTGGAAGGGGTGCAATGTTTGGACTATCATTCAACAGAATATTCCTGTTTTTTTCGTTACCACCATATGGATCTTGCGAAATTGCGCAAAGTTCACAAATGTCCCCATCGTTTGCCACATCATTTGCTTTACATACTCCACACTTATATATCATTGTATTTCCTCTTAGTATTTACGAAACCGTTCTATTTATTTTTTATTGTATGGAACCCTTAAAAGATGTAGTACTTAAAAGGAAATAAACTTCATTGTTTTTCGTCTTTCGGTAACTATACATCCCTGTTTTTCCTGATCGAATGGGTTTTGTATTAGGAAAAACACTATAATATATTTTTATAAACTTTTTGTATGGACTCGTTTTTAAAAAAGTAGGCATTCATATGAAAAATATTAAACTTTGCCAAACAATGATAATACATAATTGGAGGGTGAATAGTTGCGAAAATATACAAAAACGCCTTGAACATAAGCTATGAAAGAGGGTTCATATATTTAAAAGATATATTTTAAATACCTTGCTATAACATCTTGTCGCTCTCCATCATTTAGACTTGGTTCTTTGGCCAAAATTAGCCCTATGACACATATCTTATGAAAAATCTCTTGGATATGAAGTGGCTGCATAAGTTTGGTATCTAAGAACTTTTGCAGACTTGTTGGCTCAAATTCATGTGTTTTCCATAGTTGTAACACAGCATTAACAGATATTTTGTCATCCAAATAATTCTTTGTGGCTTCATAGTAATTACACCGTTGTTCGCAATAAGAACACCCTACATGATGGAAAACGGTTATAGTATCATATCCACTTGCGATGTTACCGACCTTCTCTTTGACTTCTGTGATAACCTCATCGCGACTCATTTCATAGAAAGAGTTAATCAAAGGCAATTTTACGCATTTCGGACGATTATCACCCTCAGCATATAAAGCAGCAAATCCTCTTTGCAAAGAACTTAAATATTCAATTTGTTCTGGATTCATATTCATCGCACGACCAATTGTTTCTCTGTCCTCTTGTGCAACGGTACGATGAACAATTTTCAAGTTCGTATTTTTTATCGTGTCAGGAGCTAATTTAGTTGGTATTTGATCTGCAATGATTATCCCTTGACCAAATGTTCTGATTTCTGCAAGGAGGTTACAGAAAAATTCAACTGATTTAGCTCTTATGTTTCCACCTTCGTCACCTCCTTCCGAAACTTTTTTAAGCAAGCGGTGTGCTTCTTCTACCATTAAAATATGGGATAATTCCTTGCTCCCCTTAGTCATCACAGATTTTCGATATTCATACAGCTGTACAAGAAGAATGCCGATAACGAAAGATTTGGTTTCATCATCTCCTAAATCTTCAAGTTCCATAATAACCGGATGAGAGAGAAGCACATTGATTGGAACGGATTTTGGCGTATTCAGCATTGCGCCTTTTCCACCAATCATTAAGGAATACACTCGTGCTTGCAGGGCGGCTTTTACATTAGATTGAACTTCTTGGTGATAACCTAGTTTTGTTGCTATTACATCAATTTTGTTATAAAGATCAGTTAATGTTGGATATTCAGTAAAACCAAAATGGTTTTTATTCTCAACAATATCCCATCCTCGGTCACTGTATATCTCGTAAACCGCTCTCTCCAATAAATATGGCAGCGGTGGATGAAGAGGAAAAGCAGCTTTGAAGGTTGACAATAGATAATCTATGTGTGTCTGCAAAGAAATTTTAGGATTTGTTTCAAAAGGATTGATTCTGTATTTTATAGCAGTTTTTTCTGCCTCCGCCCCAAGTGTAAATACCAACAAATCTTCAAATCCTACTAGATTGCGCAACTCCCAGTATTCTCGCTTTGCTGATTCAATAACTAAAAACGGTATTTTTTTTTCTTCATCCTTCTGGTTCCATAGGGTATTTAAAATTGATTTAGAAGTGTTCGTTTTACCGCCGCCGGTAATTCCGATAATTAAAGCATGGCGACTCAAGTCGTTTTTCTCAATGAGGTATTTGTTCTTTATTGGCTTTTCCTTCTCTTCAAGCACTTTTTTTGCAGACTGTCGATTTGCAATGCAAATATCACCGATATAAACAGGGTCTTTAAAAGATTCTTTCTGCCTGTCGCAAACATCAAATTCCACATAGTGATCTATGTAATATCCTGGAAATTCTTTTGTAGGTAATTGACAGAGAATCGATAGTTGATCACTATTTAGAATTGTTTGAAAGCGATAAACAAAAAAATTGATTGGTTTGTTTATCGCAGTTGCATGAAACCTCCCAAGCGGATGTAGATCAGGATTTACAATTAAATCAGCCATCATTAATGTTCCACTGATAGGAACCTTAATTGAGTTATAGTCAATAGTTCTAAACGCTTCTGGCATAGATTCTTCGCCAGAAAAACTTGCTTTGATAATATTTCTCAATCTTTGTGCATCAATTTGATTATCTGCAGCAAAATAGCCAGTCACTCGCCACATCCCGCGAGCAGTTCCAATTTTTATTACCTTCTCTAATTGTTCTAAATTATCAAAATAGTCTTTGTTGTTGAAATTTTGCCTTTGTACAGAAATATTTCCTTGAGCACCGCCTTGCACGTTTTGATTTATCATTTCATACGTAGATTTCATTTCCTCAAGAATTCGGTCATGTCCTAATGTTACAGTAATATTGCTGATGCCAGAAGCTAAGATAACATAGGTGAATTTTCGCCCTAACATACCCCTACAAATATTTTCTATTTGCAAATTTTTATCTTCAGACGAGATTTTATTGGTTGGGATACCGGTAAAAAGGCCACCGCATTCACACGGACTGCTTTTTAGTGGATTGTCGAAAACAAACTCAGTATCTATTCCGGGATACATCGCCTCAAAAGATGTCTTTAATCCTTCAAGCAATGATGCCATTGTTCCAACATAAATATTTATTCCGTTTTCATCGCCTATAATAAAAAAGGAAAAGGACACACCGTGTCTGACACAACTGCTTAAAATATCCGACATCAGTCCGCTTGTATCCAGTTTATCATCATCTTTCCAAAAAGAGGAGACTCCATGAATCTTCATAAAGGACATATTCTGACATTCTTCATAGCCGCATGACGCAAAATTTCCATTGAGAATTGAGTCAAGCTCTTTACGACAAAGCACACGATTCTT
>JAITWV010000421.1 GCA_031285105.1 Streptococcaceae bacterium
TCGGCTTCTTCAACCGCGCCATGCGCCCGCAAGAGACAGGTATTGAGCAACCCGCCGCCAGCGTTGGTGTTGATTTCAATCAGTTTCGGCTGGCCGTCGACCAGATGAAAGTCATAACCGAAAAAAACGCTGCGGGCAGGCAACTCGCCCCCGGCTCCGGGCGGCGCCCAGGTCAGCACGCGGTCGCGGTAAGACGGCAGCACGACGACGGACTCAATGGCGGTAATAAGCTCGCGGATTGCCAACAACGAGGTTGTGGACAAGTTGATTTTTGCCTTGGAAAAAAGAGGGGGATAATGGATGGCTAGGGTCGAGAGATCGAAAGTTCCACATCCTACTAAGGCAATATCTATTGTATCGCAGTTAAACATGAAGATTTCTTAATTAAGTAAAAATACTTTCAGTCTCTTGGTTTTTGTACAAAAAATTGATTAATGCCGCAGACGTACAATTTGATAAAATCGAAGTAGGTGATAAACGATAGGATCGCCAACAGCAATATCGTTATCGGAGAACTTGTTATTTAAAATAATAGGATACGCAACCATTTTTTGGCTGTCATTCAATTTATTAAAGACATCCCTCCACTCACCAGTAATATCATCACAGGCATCTGCATAATCATCAACTCTGCCAAATCTCTCTCGCTTTTCTCGGTCATGCTCAAAACGGTTAATAATAAGAGCTTCCGGCATCATCATAATTTCATTAAATTCAACCTCATCAGCACCAAAAGCAGCCTCAAAAAACTGCCTCCCTCTTCCTATTTTTCCATGAGTAGAGGTTAAGACAGCCTGAACTGCACGAATATATTTTCTACTCCATTTTTCACCAATAAAATTTCTATTTCTAAACCATTTTGGATCATCGACAGGATGGTATTTCATAGGAAATGAGAATATCGTCACATTCAACTCTTCGCATAAATCAACTGATAGCCTCATTCGACGGTAAAGATCAACGGGTTCTTCGTTATAGTTGAAGAGTACATAGTTAGAAAGATCAGTCAATCCAGCAGCAGCAGCCGTGCGAACGGCTGCTTCATAAATACGATGCCCTTTCCAGCTATCAAAAGCAATTCGAACCGGATGTATATTAGCTTCTGCTAGCTTGTTCATTTTTTCCGGCGTGACCCGCTGCCCATCAATACCTTGATTAAAGTCAACAATTCTCTGTTGAGCAACAGGCCGGTATGCATATTTCATATACAGTGGTCCAATGAACTGGTGCAAATTTAAAATAGCTTCTTTTGTTGCAGTATAAGTTTCATCGCATTCAGCATCAATAATTTTTTTGTACAACTTATTTGTAACAGCAATATCACTGCATATGTTGGGATTGCTGCATCTACTGAGTAGCGTATGATAAAGATCAACTATGACGCGAATATACGCGCGATCATTGATGCCATCTACAAGATTTTTATAGGCAATCTCATAAGGATTTGGTGGAGTATATTTTGCTGACTTGCCAAAGCCGCAGTTTACTATCTCATCGATAATCTGATCATAAGCGTCGGAAGCAAGGACATTATTATCCAGCAACAATAAATTTTTCTTTTCTCCAAAGCGACCCCGTGTTATTTCAAGTTGCTCATAAAGCTGAATATAATTATTATATTTTGGCTCAAGTTTTGGTACCGCACAAAATTTACATTTTTTGGGGCAACCTCTCGTCATATAGGCAAAATAAGCATTCGAGGCTGGATATTTATAATCAATTTCATCAAGAATAGAGTAATCCAAAGGGAGCGTATCTATAATTACACTGCTGCCAAAATCAAGCATACCGGGGCGATCCAAAGCTCCTTCGATAGGAACAACCCCAGTTTCTCTAGCAATTTCCTGTGGAATAATGGACGACGCAATACCACCAACAAACACTTTTTGCTCATTTTTACAAAGTTGTTTTACATAATTGATTGTATCAACGGTTATAGACCATTCAAAGGTAAATAAAGTAGTAATGCAAACAACGTCAAAACGAGGATTGGTAAAAAAATCTTTCCTTTTGAATTTATTCCTGTACTCTAAAATCAGATCAATGATAATTTCAGCATCAGCAACCGTACCTTCATTATTACGAACAATCTCCTCCGGCATATCTGAAATTTTCCCATTGCGGATATATTTTGTCAGCGTAGGTATAAGCTGACGCCACTTCATTTTTGGGGATATACCAGAAAGAAGCCGTATAAGCTCCTCGCACAACAGGGTGGCCATAAATTTCTGTAGATCACCTTTATAAAACCGAACATTATCTCCCCGTTGCTTATAGTATGTAGATATTTTCATAAGGCCCATTGGAGGATATTTGTTTTTGTAGTTCGGCTCTATGAGTAATACTTCTCGCGGCATATTTTTTAATCCTTTCTCGTTTTCAATCCTGCATGAATTTTCGCAATCAATTTCTCTGCAATATCTGGCTCATTTTGATTAATCAGATCATAGATTTTTCCAACTACACGTCTAGTTTCCTTCGTATATTGTGAGAGATCGTCAGTTATATAAGCGGTTTTTATTTTTTTACCATTCTCAGTTTTCCTTATACTAATGAAACTATCAAAATGTAGATCAAGGGATTTTAAACCCTGACCTCCTTCGGATGTACAAACATAAGATTTTATTTTTCCGCTAATAATATCTTTACTTTCTGCTGATTTCCGGAGCACTTTTTGTGCGTCCTTCGCCGCTTGTTGCTTCTCTTCCAAAAGGACATTCATTGTCTCGCGATCTGCATCTCCACTAAATCCGATGGTGATTTTTTCTTCATATTTTGAACAAAAATTGCGATAATCATTAATTTTTTTGTAAGCACTTCTCTCTTCACTAGCAATGTTACATAGCCGCCAGAGAAAATCAAAGTATTCGCGGAGACAAGATTCAAGTTTTTCACGCATGCGGTTCTCATTAAAATAGTCACGTCGAGCGTTAGGAACCAAGTCAGGGTGAACTGCAAAAACCTCACCAATATAATATTCATTGCCACGCCCATCTTTGAATAATTGCCTTAACGTATGAGAACTTCCTATTTGAATATTTCCCTTGCGGAGGCGTAAACCTCGCTGCATATTACCTTGGGCTTTAATTTGCCCATTGAGAGAAGATAGGCCATACCACATCCACGCAAAAAGTTTTTCATCTTCATCATAGAAATCTTGAAATTCAATTCCTTTTATTTCATCATGAACCTTTCCTCCTGAATAAATTTTTGTTTTATAGTCCTTGAAAACTTGCTCTTCGTTAACAAATATATTGTATTCATCAATAGATACGCCTAGCGATTTTGCATGATCATAGATAAGCTTATTAAATATGAACTTATTGGGGTAAGGTACAGGAATTTCAAACGCCAAAAAATCCCTGATTTTGTCCTTATCCAACAATTCGTGACTAGATACACCAACCATAATTAATTCAAAAAAATGCTCATCTTTTTTGGTCGGTTTAGACGAAATTTTCAGAATTTCTCCAAGTACCTCATCCACGCTATGTTTGCGTTCATCATTAAGCATGATCCGCATTTTTTTAGCATCCCAAGTCATAATACTGGCATCATCTTCACCAATGGAAGAGGATATAAATTGCAACTCATCACAATATGCCAAACCACAGAGCCTCCCAATTCCCCGAAAGCCTTTATCAACTGCTCGCTTTTTGTCAGAATTGGCTATATCGCTCAGGACACGCTGAAAATTTTCTTTACGAATACCACTACCATTGTCACGAATACAAATCTCTTTTTTGTCAGCATCAATGCTGATGTCTATACTGGCATCCTTTCGGTCAATAATGCCGACGTTAACAGCAGCATCAATTGCATCGCACGAATTTTGAACATATTCACGGTACATTACCCGTGCATCTGAGTACATACCCGTTGTCAAATTTTCAAGGATATTCTTTCCGAACTGAACCATTTGGGCTAACCTTTCTTAGTTTTGTTTAAACTGTTTATATAACGGTTTAGGAAATTTAATTTTTAGCATGGATCGAAAGATCGGATTTTGTATCAAATATTCGCCCTGATCCAAGCGGGTCAGGATGTTCTTGTATGTATTAGGAACTATCCTGTAGTCTGTTTTACTTGTTTCAATGGAATTTGTACGCCCATAAGCATGGGTTGAGCAGTTTCCTTTTACACGGTCGTGTATAGCGCTACGAAACTGCTCAGCTGCAAATAAAATCACACCCAAAGAACGCCCTCGTTCAGTAACATCTAGAATCTGCCGCAAGATTGGGGAATTCTTCGGTGTTTCAGTTGAAGCATACTTATTTAATTCGTCTATAAAAATAATTATTTTCTTTGGCGGTTTTGGCGCCCCCTTTTTATCGTACTCTCCAAGCTGAAGTTTATTGATTATCCGAACAACATCACCAAAGACGAAAGACTGCATAATTTCACCAAGGTTTGCGATATCTATAACCATAACATCATTAGGCTGAATTTTTCGAATTTTATCTTCAAGGCGCACAGTATTACCCCTTGCATCCCGTTCAAATAGCGCAGAATGGTCAACCGTTTTTCGGATGATGCGGCTAAATCGGCGCCATGAAACCACGGGAATATCTTTGTTTTTTGTATTCGGGCTTTCAGCTGGATCACAGTGCTTACTTACCAAATTTAAAAAACTCTGCCAGTCATCACATTTATCGAATCCGCCTGCTCCAGAAATAATATATTCCTGTATTGCATCAAGCGTTTGGTTTGAGTCATCAACATTGGAAAAAAGTAAGTCCAAGTCTTCTTTGTCTTTTTCATATGTAAAAACAAATTGATTTGCCATTTTATTTTTTATATAATCTGACAATTCATCTTCATTTAAGAATGTATTGGAAGCTGGGCGATCAACATCGCCGTTTGGTACAAGATATTGTACGTGATCGAAAGGTTTTGTTAAAAGCCCCATCTTTTGATAGATAGCATGTTCTCGTTGCCGTTCGTCCTCTGCTTGTACTATCGAATTTTTACCATCTTCCGTAAAATCATTGGGCAAATGGATTCCCATAAGGTCTTTGCCTTTAACATTGAAAAGGACAAAAGCAACACTTCCATTTTTCGTATCCTCATTATGATAGTTATCCTGAATTGCTTTAAGCAAAAACATGGCATATGATGTCTTTGCAGCTAACCCTGAGATGCCAGAAATATTGAGATGTGCTCCTTCTGGTCCGATAACAAATCTTGGATCAAATTTTACAGGGATAATTACTTTCTCATTCGTATTCTCATACATTTCTAAAAAGCCACAAGGTAGGACACAGTGTTTGTTATCCAGCCCTAAGGCATAAATTATTTCCTTTTCGTCAGCCAACCAAACTTTTTCGTCACTTTGTACAGGTATATAAATTCCTTTTGTATTGCAGATTATTTTGGCATCAACGTAGTTCATCGCCACCCGAAAGGTTGGCGGTGTAACCTCTACATCGCCGAAATCGCTGGATATGTAGTTGGTGAGAAAACTGTTTGCATCGGTAATGTGCGAAATATCCTCGATCACACCATATGAACGAGAGCCGTTAACGTGGTCAATCCGGACAATATCAAATGGATTAAGGATCAGCTTGGAGTCGGTCCAGAAAGCAAATGTATCTACGCTTGTCGGTTTGTTTTCTGTGGCGATAACTCTACCTATTAATTTTGACATCATTTACCCTCCTCTTAGAACAAATTCAAGAATACATTACTGCTCAAATAAAGGCTCTTAATATAGGATTCTGTCAAATATATTGGATATAAGTGGTTAGCATAT
>JAITWV010000039.1 GCA_031285105.1 Streptococcaceae bacterium
GTCCCAGCCTCTTCATCCTACATTTCAAAAACCAAAACTTCTTCTTTTTCTTCAAACATCCCAGTCTCTTTAAACCCAAATGAGTTATAAAGTTTTCTAGCTCCAATATTACTTGGCTCAATGGAAGTCACGAAATAATTGGAATTGCCAAATGGTTTTTCCTTCACCTCTTCAACAATTTTTTCCATCGCCATTTTCCCGTAACCTTTACCTTGATGCGCTTTATCAATCATAAAACGCCATAAATAATAAAATTCCCCATCAACTGGTCCATACTTTTCATTAAAATAACCAATCATCGCAAATCCTACCATTGAATCATTGGCATAAATGGCGTAGGTTTTTGCTGGTTCATCGTTATTCAAAGCCACATAAGCATCAATTAATGAGTTTGTATTACTTGCTACAAAGGCTTTTTGTTCTTCTTCAACGCTCAAATTCATACAAGCTTTTACGTTGTCCTCGGTTATTTTTCTAAGTTCAATCATTTTCTTCTCCTAGTTCATTTTCCTAATTTGTATATTTTTTTATGCGTAGTGATAAACTTTTTTCATTTTTTTAAGATAATAAATGGTTACTAATATCGCCAACACTTCCGCAAACGGTAAGGCAATCCAGACACCGGTCATTGTGCCTAACATTCCTGGAATTACCAACAAGGTCGCAACGATAAACACGATTGACCTCATAAACGCCATCATGCCAGAAACCCATCCATCTTCAAAGGCGGTAAAGAATGCTGTGGCAAAAGTGTTAAATGAAACAAAAACAAAACTTGCGGACATCAAACGAATTCCTGCAACAGACATATTATAGACATTGGTAAATCTTGGTACATAAATGACGGTCAGTGGACTAGCCAAAATAACACCCATTACAATTGCAAGGATGGCAAGGACGGTCATGATTTTCATGCTAAGCTGATAAATCTTTTTAATATCCTCATCGTTTTTCTTGCCATGTTTGTAGCTCACGATTGGTGCAATCCCAAAGGCATAACCGACAAATATTGAAGTCACAATCCCTTGTGCGCCCAAAGCAATACCAACTGCTGCAACGCCTTCAAATCCACCAATATTCATCACAATATTGTTCATAACCGTTGAGGTAATCGTCCAAGCAAACATCGTAATAAACTCAGAAACCCCTGAAGTAAATGAACCCGTTACTGCTTTTGTGTCCCACTTTGGACGAACAAAATATAAACCTTCTTTTTTCTTGAAAATGAAATAGATAACGCCCACAATCGTTGGCACTAAATAACCAATTGTAGTACCCATGCCCGCCCAAAAAATATCAAGTCCCAAAACACCCAATAAGATATAGTTCAAGCCTGCTGAAATGATTCCGCCTGATGAAGAAGTAATCATCGCAAGGGTTGGTTTCCCATCAACAATCAAGAATTTTGACATGACAAAACCGATTAACGCAATAGGCATCCCAATCACAACTGGCAAGATATAATCACGTGCCAAGGGTAAAATTAATTCGTCTGCTCCTAAAACATGAATTAAAAGTTCATCTAAAAACAACCAACAAAAAAAGGCGACGATTGCTGATAAGATTGTTGAAAATACAATAAGTAAGCTGAAATTTTCTCTTGCTTCTTTTTCTTTGCCCTCGCCTTTTTTACGAGCTGTCAAAGCTGAACCTCCGGTGGCAATCATCATCCCTACGGCAACCGTTGCGGTTAAAATCGGCATAGCAATGTTTACGGCTGATAAGCTTTTTACATCCAAAAATCTTGAGACAAAAATGCCATCAATCGTACCAAAGATGCTCATCGCAATCATCGAGACAATTGTTGGTATAGCAAACTTCATCACATTTACTGTATTGATTTGAAAATCTAGTTTTGCCGTATCTTCTTCTACGGTTTGTTCATCGTTTTTTGATAATATTTCCAATTGTTCCATTTTTTACTTTCCTCTTTTTTCTATAGTGCTTCAAATGCTATTTCATATTGAACCAGCTTTTAATAGTTCAATCATATTTAATATTATATGCTAATCATAATTAACAAGCAATCGTTTTTTAATTTATTTATAATTTAAATGTATGATTATATAGAAAGTGCGGAAAACTTGTCTGCAATCAAAAAACAGAGGCGATTTAAAACCTCTGTTTGTTTATCTATTTTAGTTAATTACCTGAATTTCTCTAATCTGTGTATTTCCTTGTGTGTTTACAAAGACTGTATGTCCACCAACTTCAAAGAAACCTAGTGCATTATTACGGATTCTAAACGTTTCAACAATCACATTTTCATGACCATTTGAGAAAGTTTCTACTACAGTAATCGTCAACTCGTTTTCATTTCCTTGAAGCTGGGTAACGAATGCTGTTGGTGTGACAGATACTAATTCTACCTCTTTACTTACTCCTGGGTTTGGCAAGATATTTCCATCTGTACCAATCATTGTGATACGTCCTTCAATGCTTGGGTTAATTGTTCCACGTGCAATAATCGCATTCATCAAAGCCTCTTCGGTTGTTGATGTGATTTCTAACAGTTCTGTTTCTTCAAACATTGTATAGCCATCGCCACCTGCAATTAAGAAATCACGAGTCGCAACTGTATAAACTCTATCTAAATCAATTGGCTCACCTTGAATCATGATATTTGAAACACGAGACCCTGCTGGTTGTCTTAAGTCTGCGGTAAAAGTAATTCCTGAAACTTGCAAGAAGCCTCCGT
>JAITWV010000060.1 GCA_031285105.1 Streptococcaceae bacterium
TGTTTGTATATTGCGCATTAGATTTAATTAAGTTAGAAACAGTATTTGGAGTATCAACTCCAACACTGCTATTGCTTACACCAGCAATATTTAAAATATCCAATGTAAAATCAGAGCAATTGTGAAAGCCCAGATCATACAGAGAAGCAGAATATTGTAAGGCAGTATTTATTATTTGCTGAAGTTGAGTCGGAGTTATTGTTCCTAAATTCCATCCATAAGTGTATGCGTGTCCACTGTCATCACCAAAAATACCAGGTCCGGTAAGCGACCCCAGTGTATATTTAGGATAAAACCCAAATGTCATTATATCATTTCCTTGATAAATCGAAATAAAAGCGTGACCGGGCTTAGAATCTCCATAATTTTGAGCATAGACGGTTAAGTTAGCAGGTAGTGCTATATTAAAACAACTTAAAAATTTTTGCATATCCTGTATTGCAGTATCCGGAGGAGGAACATTAAGAATCTCATTATAAAACTCCGCCCACGTGGTACTTGGATTTTGCGTAAAGAAATTGACCGCCCATTTTACAAAATTAAGAGCCTCATTATGGTTAGAACTATTCAGTATATAATTATTCAGATTAGAAGCAATTGTAGAATGTTGGTTTAGCCAATTAATTTGTTGTGCAGTCAGAGATGAGTAATAAGCATAAGTGTAATAATCTCCGCAACCATCGGGAAGAACTATGTAAAATGGTCCATTTGGTTCATAACAATCGTCATTATTTCCAGGTCCATTTCCACCGCCACCGCTGTCTCCTCCATCTCCGGGTGGAGGTGGATTACCATCACCATTATTTTCAGGACCACCAACGTAAACAGACGAACATACAAAACCGGTTGTACTTCCGTGACAAGAGCAATTGGGATCATCTATTTCAAAAGTAAAACAAATCTCTGCCACAAATCCCGCTGAATCACCCGTTTCAGATTGAGAATTTTCATCAATATGAATAGAAAACCTTCTATTGGAATAAGTGGTATTTTCAGGAATAAAAGTATATAAATCATCAGGTATATTGTGGTATAACGGTGTATCATAAACCAATTTATCCACAATGAGAAAACTGGAAAGAAGCTGTTCTCTATAATTTTTATCTATCTGTGAATTAAAAATAGTATTTTTTAAAATATCGTTGTTAATATTGTTAAAAATAAAAGAATTATTCAAGTTTTTATCTACATACAAAATAGAAGATAAATTTTGTCCATTTTCCGAAAGCGGAATAATCAATTCATCAAAATCATTGTTTTCATCTTCTC
The DNA here is from genome assembly GCA_031285105.1 of Streptococcaceae bacterium. Classification (GTDB taxonomy): domain Bacteria; phylum Bacillota; class Bacilli; order Lactobacillales; family Streptococcaceae; genus JAITWV01. The sequence goes on from JAITWV010000060.1 coordinate 1,270, forward strand.
CTTTTGATTGTGGACGAGATTTTTTAGAAATCATTAATTTTCCCCAAACCGGCAAGCCTTTTTGGTCAATTATTTTAGAAACGAAATGCGATTTTTCGTTCTCCGAAATCAGCATTTGTACTATGTTATTTCCATTTTTAAGGTGCGAGGTTTTATTCATTGCATCTTTGAAAAACTCTTTTTCACGCTGAGAATTTGCATAATTTTCAGACAAATTTTCATTCCTGCACGAAAGCACCGCACCGGCGATGCCCGCAAACAAAATACCGTACAAAAGTATCCGCCGTTTCATAATAAACAAATGTAATGTTTTTTTCATAAGGGTAATTTTTTTTGATAATCCGAATTTATACCTTAAACCTCAGAATCTTTGTAAAACAAATTCAATAAATTTTGTGGTGTTTTCTTACATATAGGTTTTTCTTAATAATGAATAAAATTACATAATTTTGCGAAAAGTTACATTTTATGGCAATAGGAGAAAAACTGAGAAAACTGAGAAATAAAACCAAGTACTCTCAACAAGATGTTGCAGATATTTTAGAAATAGACCGCGTAACTTATACCAATTGGGAAAACGGAACCTCAGATATAAAATCTCAATACATACCAAAATTGGCTGAAATTTTTAATGTGAAAATAGAAGACTTATTTGATATAGACCCAAAATTACAAATCAATAATTTTGAAAATAATGACAGCGCAACCGGACAACAAGGCATTATTATCAACATATCAGATTCAGAAACCGCAAAACTTTTAAGTGAACAAATTCAGGAACTCATAAAAAATTTGAAAAAATAACTAACACTTTAATTTAGTTCATTTTTTCGGCATCTGCAATAAACTGAGCCAAACCTTTATCAGTCAAAGGATGATTAATCAAATTTATTATCGAGGCTAAAGGAGAAGTTACTACATCTGCACCTAATTTAGCACATTCCACAATATGAAGAGGAGATCGTATTGAAGCCGCAAGTATTTCTGTATCAAACAGATAATTATCAAAAATAGTTTTGATATCTTTTATCAGATCTAATCCATTATCCGAAATATCATCAAGCCTGCCCAAAAATGGAGATATATAGTTTGCGCCTGCTTTTGCGGCAATCAGAGCTTGCCCGGCTGAAAAAATCAATGTACAATTAGTTTTTATTCCTTTATCCGAAAAATATTTTAGAGCCTTCACACCATCTTTTATCATAGGAATTTTTACTACAATATTCGAGTGAATTGCGGATAGTTCCTCACCTTCTTCTATCATTTCATTATAAGTGGTAGAAAGAACTTCCGCAGAAATATCGCCGTTCACAATTTCGCAAATATTTTTATAGTGCTGCATTATTGCAACTTTTCCGTTGATTCCTTCCTTTGCCATCAATGAAGGGTTAGTGGTTACACCATCTAAAATACC
>JAITWV010000080.1 GCA_031285105.1 Streptococcaceae bacterium
ATTGCAACAGCTATTTTTATCGCAGCAGTTAACTTACGTGGTGTGGAAGGATTTGCCAAAGTAGCAGAAAAAATCATGCCATTATCAGCAGCCGTTATCTTCATCATCACATTTATCGCGATTGGACGTAACTTCTCAGCAGTACCAAATGCGTTTTACCAAATCGTAACAGGAGCATTTTCTTATCAAGCAGCAGCAGGTGGGTTCTTAGGAGCTGGTATCATGATTGCGATGCGTTTTGGGGTTGCTCGTGGGGTCTTCTCAAATGAGGCAGGTCTAGGTTCTGCACCAATTTACCATGCAAAAGCAAAAACAGATCACCCAGTAAAACAAGGGATGTGGGGTGCATTAGAAGTATTTATCGACACACACGTTATCTGTACTTTAGTTGCATTAGTTATCATCACTTCAGGTTACTGGACTTATGTTGATGCAGCAGGCGTTCGTTTAGTCGGTGCACCATTAGTAGTTGAAGCATTTAACTCAGCAGTACCAGGCTTTGGTGGTTGGGCGATTACGATTGCGATTGTATTATTCGGTTCAACAACTATCGCAGGTTGGGGCTTCTACGGTGAAAAAGGTTTGGAGTATTTATTTGGAACAAAAACAAACATGGCTTACCGTTTATTATGGATTGGTGCCGTTGTCTTAGGTTCATTAGGAAACTTATCATTCGTTTGGGCATTTACAGACGTATTTGCGGCATTCATGTTGGTACCTAACTTGATTTCAGTGTTTGCTCTTGGTGGAGTGGTAAGTAAATTGACGAAAGATTTCTTTGCCGGCAATGCTTACGTGTCACATTATGAAAGAGAATTGCAATTAGCAGCAGGAATTACACCAGCACAGCAAAATGCCATTCAAAAATCATTAACACCAGAAACAAAAGAAGTAACAGAAACAGTTTAATAGAAGAATTTTTATGTATACATGGTTCAAGAAAATTGTGCACAACTTTTTAAAAGTTTGTGCACAATTTTTTTGAAGTTTATGCATAAAACACTCTGACTTTTGTGCATAAACTTTAAAAGTTTTATGCATAAAGTTTGAAAGTTTTATGCATAAAAGTAAAAAGTTTTATGCACAAATAATTAAACACTCACTTTCTGCAAATTCTGATGATGAAGTATCTGCTCAATCTTTTCCAAAACAGACTCTTTATTATTTGAACCGATAACTTCATTTGCCACTTCTTTGACTTTGGGTTGTCCATTAGTCATCGCAAAACTATATTTTGTATTAGCAATCATTTCAAAATCATTTCCACTATCACCAAAAGTTGCCATTTCATCTGGCGTAATCCCCCATAATTCACCTAAACGCTGCAATCCTTTAAACTTATGCACTTCTGGAATAATTAAATCAATATCTCCATGTCCACTAGAAACTGGAACCAACTCACCTTTTAGTCCTTTTGACAATGATGTTAAAATTTCTTGAACATCTTCTGCCTTAAACGATAAAGCAAATTTAAAAATTTCATCTCCTTCATCAGCAATCTGTCTTAAATCATTAATACGTTTCAATTTGCGATAGTAAAAATTTGCTGCATCATACAATTCATCTGATACCTCACTTGAAATATAAGCTGAATTTTTCCCACAAATAATCAGGTTTTCTGGCTTTAACTCATCTAATAACGTCAAGGTTTTTTGTACTGTTTCCTCAGACATCAACGCGTTATAAAAATGTTCATCCCCCAATAAAATATTCGCTCCATTTTCTGCTACAAATGTGATACGCTTATAATTAGTAGGAAAGAATGAACGAAGCTGGAAGTATTGATTGCCACTTGCTACAACAAACTTAATTCCATTTTCTTCAATTTGACGAAAAAGTTTGCTGAAACGAGCTTCATTATAAGTTTTTTCGTCATTTAAAAATGTTCCATCCATATCTACTGCGATTAATTTAACTGTCATACTATCATGACCTCCTTTTTTCTTTAATCTTAGTATATCTTCTGGAACGCGTCCCAAGTCAAACATTTTTTTACAAGGAGTTAAAAGATGAGTATTCGTAAAATCGCCGAAATGACTGGCGTTTCTAAATCAAGTGTTTCTCGTGTAATAAATAATGATAAATATGTTTCAGATGACAAACGAAAACTAGTGCAAAATGCAATAAAACAGATGAATTACGTAATCAACGGCAATGCGGTCAATTTAAGCAAAGGAAAAACAAATACAATTGGCATTACTTTACCTTACAATCATCCTTGTTACGAAAATTTGGTGAATCATTTGCTTTTTCATGCAAAAAAATATGATTATCAAGTGATGATTTTGCCAACATATTATGAAGAAAATACGGAAGAAAGATATTATTCAATGTTAGAAAAAAAGTTAATTGATGCACTAATCTTAACTTCTCGCAGTAATATTGAATTAAATTGGCAAAGACTAAATTCAGTTGGTAAAGTTATTTCCACAGAAAAATTAATAAATGACGATATTTCCATGATTTACTCTGATAGAAAATTCGCTTATGAGGAGTTGTTTAAAAATTTATATGACGAAAATTATTCAAATATATTATTTACAGTAAAAAGAAATCAACAACATAGTCAAAGCACTCGTGACAAAGTAAGTTGTTTTGAAAAATATTTTGGAAAGGCAGTGGAAGGAAAAAACTATTTTGTTGGTTTAGACTCTTATGCCCAAGGTTTAGAATTAGGATTAAAATTAGAATGTTTGCCAGAAGTTATCTATGCAAATGGCGATGAAACAGCAGCTGGGATAATTTCAGGTTTGCAGCAACAAGGATTTGTTCACAACCAAGACTATAAAATAATCGGCGAAGGAAATTTGTCGTTTAGCCAATTACTTGGATTTTCAACAATAGACTTTCGTAGTGATGAAATTGCGAAAAAAGTAATCGAATTTATTTTATCTGATAATCTGCTTATTAAGGAAAAAATAAAACCCCAAGTCATTTATTATTAGCTACATTGTTAGAACTTCATTAAGGGCAGGTGCAAATGCAGTCTTTTTAAAATAGTTGTAATGCTTTAGAATCAAGATTAAATTGAAAGAAGAAAGATTTGTGCACAAAAATAGAAAAAACTGTGCACAAATAATTAAACACTCACCTCTTTCAAATTAGGTAAAACTCATTCCCTTTTATGTTTTTCTAGTCGAATCTCTGTAATTAGAGCAGATAGGAAATAACTCAAAAGAGACAATATAGTATATATCTTCAAAGGAAAACCAACAAATTTATTTATCATTACAATGATGAAAGTAAATAAAACGCTCATAGAAAAGAATGTTTTTTGTGCTAAAATCCAATTTTCTTGGTTTAATAAACTTCTTTTTGTGCGGTAGCCTATTAAATGGTTCGGTTGTTTGTTTTGTCCAAATAAATTGAAGATATAACCTGTCACAGCAACTATCAAAAGTAATAACCCAATGTCCATAGTACACTCCTTTAAAATATAATCCTCATTATAAATCAATAATTCTCTCTTAAAATGGAATTCAGTTTCATTTTGTTAACAAACCGCTTTTGAACATCGCTTAGTATTGTCTTGTAATTACTCTTGATTACCTTTTGAATCTCTGGAGAATTATAGATGAACGCACAGGTTTGACAATAATGCACAAAATTAGGCGCTTCAATATTAGCATCCCACTTTTTTACTTGTTCCAATATCCTTACTGGTCCATCGACATATAACCATTGCTTCATAAAATCTTTTTTTTGTCGATTATACAACTCTTTAATTGAACTTTGGGCATGAACTTTTCAGAGTTGTATATCTGGTATATGTTCTACACACAACCCACAAAATGAAAGAGCAATATTTTTAGGATCAACATTAATCATTTGAA
>JAITWV010000153.1 GCA_031285105.1 Streptococcaceae bacterium
TAAAAGTTATTCGTGGGGGTGGGACGTTTGTTTTGCCAATTATTCAAAAATACAAACGTTTAAGCTTACTATCATCTAAATTAGATGTCATTACCACCAATGTTTATACTTCTCAAGGGGTACCGATTTCAGTTGAAGGGGTGGTAATGATTAAGATAGGTTCATCTATTCAAGAAATCGCCACTGCTGCTGAACAATATCTAGGCAAACCCCGCGCAGCACTAGAAGATGAGTCAAAAGAAGTTTTAGAAGGTCACTTGCGTGCGATTATTGGTACGATGACGGTTGAAAATCTCTATAAAAACCGTGATGAATTCGCTGAAAAAGTCCAAGATGTTGCTTCAACAGATTTAGTAAAAATGGGGCTTGCGATTGTTTCATTTACGGTTAAAGAAATTAGCGATAAAAATGATTATTTAGAAGCGCTAGGTCGTCCGCAAATTGCCCAAGTCAAACGTGATGCGGTGATTGCTGAAGCGACGGCTACAAAAGAAACACGAATTAAAAAAGCGCAAAGTGAACAAGAAGCCCAACAAGCTGAATTAGAACGTCAAACACAAATTGCCGAAAGTCTGAAAGAAAAAGAGTTAAAACTGGCTGAATACAAACAACAACAAGACCAAGCACAAGCCATTGCTGATCAAGCCTACAAAATTCAAGAAGCCTTATCGATGCAAGAAACCACCGATGCGCAAATGCAAGTGGAAATTACCAAACGTAAACGTGAAACCGACTTAGAAGAACAAGAAATCATCCGTAAAGAACGTGAATATGACGCTAATGTTCGTAAAAAAGCCGATGCCGATAAATATGCGCAAATTGCTAAAGCTGAAGCCAATAAAGCTGAGTTAATTGCCAATGCGGAAGCTGAAGCCGAAGAAAGACGAGTGCACGCCGAAGCTGAAGCCAATGCCGTACGCGTGCAAGGGGATGCGGAAGCCGCAAGGATTGCAGCCGTTGGTAAAGCCGAAGCCGAGCGTATTCGTTTAACCGGGGAAGCCGAAGCCGAAGCACTAGAGAAAAAAGCGGTGGCGATGACGAAGTTAAATGAAGCTGGTAAATTAAATATGGTTCTTGAAGTATTGCCACAAATTGTTGCAGCAACTGCTGATAATTTAGGGAAAATTGACTCACTTAACCTATATGGCGGAGAAGGAACCAATACCATTTTAGGATTGCCCGAAACGAACCTAAAAAGAAGTCTAGATGTATTAAATCAATTCGGCTTAGACGTACCAGAATTAATCGGGAATTTTACTAACCACAAACGAGAGCAAGTAACTGAAGAAAAAGAATAATTATCAAGCCAAAACTCTTTATTTTTCATGAGAGTTTTGGCTTTTTTAAGTATAATTAATTAGAAAACTCCTGTATAATTGAATAAAATTATAATTTATGAGGTATAAATATGAATCTAAATAATAAATTTGCTCCCCAATTAGATAAAATTGCCATTTCAATCATTCGTCAATTCGATGAAAAAGTCAGTGATATTCCAGATATTATCAAATTAACCCTAGGTGAACCAGATTTTGAAACACCTGAACATGTCAAACAAGCAGGTATTAAAGCGATTCAAGAAAATTACACGCATTATACTGGTATGAGTGGGATGGATGAATTACGTCAAAAAGCGGCTAATTATGTTAAAGAAAAATATCAATTAGATTATGATGCGAACGACGAAATTATTGTAACCGTCGGCGCAACGGAAGGGATTGCTGCAAGTTTAACAGCGATTTTGGAACCAAATGATAAAGTATTAATCCCCACACCCAATTATCCAGGTTATGAACCACTCATTTATCTAACCAAAGCACAACCTGTTTATATCGATACCACTAGTAATGGTTTTGTTCTTTCAGCTGAAATGTTAGAAGAAGCATTGAAAGAGCATGGACCACAAGTCAAAGCAATTATTCTGAATTACCCAAGCAATCCAACTGGTGTGACATATACCAAAAAAGAAGTACAAGCAATTGCCAATGTCTTAAAACAGCATGAAATTTTTGTTTTAACAGATGAAGTCTACTCAGAGTTAGTTTATGAAGGAGAACACGTATCAATTGCCAGCGTTTTGAAAGAACAAACGATTTTAATTCAAGGATTATCAAAGTCCCATTCCATGACTGGTTGGCGGATTGGCTTTGTTTTTGCACCAAAGTACTTTACCACACAAATTCGTAAAACGCATCAATACCTAGTAACTGCCACATCCACGATCTCACAAATGGCCGCAATTAATGCATTATCACAAGGTTTCAATGACCCGCTCGAGATGAAAGAAGAATACCGCAAACGTCGTGATTTTGTTTGTCAAGAAATGAAGGCAATGGGGTTTGAAATAAACAAACCAAATGGCGCTTTTTACGTGTTTGCAAAAATTCCAAGAAATGAAACCTCAATGGATTTTTGTTTACGATTGGCACAAGAAAATAAACTAGCACTGATTCCAGGACACGCATTTGGCAAAGCTGGTGAAGGGTATATTCGTTTAAGTTATGCAGCAAGTATGGAAAAATTAGAAGAAGCAATGAAACGTCTGAAAGATTTTATGAACAAATAGCCAATAAAAAATTCGCGAAAAATTATAACAATACTTTCTTATTTTGTTGTTATTTAAAAGTTTTCAATGCAGTGGTAATAGGAATTATGATAAAATTATCTTATAAACAAAAAAGGTGGAAAAAACAATGGGTTATGAAACAAAAATTAAATTACCAGGTTCAAATTATACTTACAATCTTCATGAAAATGTCAAACGATTTTCTTTACGCGATAATGGCTTTATTGAAACCAAACAAGGCAACTTCCAATTGGTTCGTCCATTAGATGCAACCCCGCAATCGCGTGAAGGTTTTAAATTGAAAATTACCGTTAATAAAGAAATCAACGGCTTTAAAATGTCGATAACAACAGCTAATGGCTTACGTTCGGTGGATATCTTTAAAGATGAAAAATACAAAATGAATCAAGATAAATTTTATTTCTTGATGGATGGTATGATTGAACGAAACGTTTTTGATAAAGAATAAGCAAAAGCTAAGAGGTAATCCAAATCTCTTAGCTTTTTTAAGAAAACAATTACTTTAGTACATCGTAATTGATTTGGAGTTTGTGAAATAAGTAAGACGTTAAGGGTATTCTTCATTTACGAGTTTTCGTATATGGGCTGCGGTCTGGTGTTCAGGTGGTGGTGGCTGCTGTGGTGGGACGCAAGCAAAGATTTTGAAAAGAAGGGCGCTTTTCAAAATCTTCCATTGCTTAATCGGCTAGGGGTTTTCTAAGCGCAAAACGCGCTAAGAAAAGCCCACGCTACGCCGATTCCCCTTGTACCACTGCTGCCACCACCACCTGAACACCAGCCCTCCGCCCATATACGAAAACTCTCGGCGATTTAAATTATTTTAAATGGTTACAGGTTTTTAAAACCAAAGCTTAGAACCAGTTAAATACTTTTGAACCATTTGTAGAATTTTCGGCTGGCTTGGATCGGAGCGTGGGTGGTTTACCTTGCCGTAGCCCCAAAGGACGACAATGCGCACTAGACCG
>JAITWV010000337.1 GCA_031285105.1 Streptococcaceae bacterium
GTATGAAGGTCAAACGCCACTAGATACTCTCATATCAGATGCAAATGGTTTCTTCAAAGTAATCAACCTATTATTAACTGATTACTGGATTGTCGAAACAAAAGCACCAAGTCGCTATACTGCTTTTATTAATCCGATTAAATTTACCGTTTCTAAGGGCGATTCTTTAGCGTCACCTGCAATTCCAACAACCTTAGCTAACTCCGATAATTATGGTGCTTGGGAAAATGGACTTGTTTCTCTTGTTGATGATGATGACGAAGATCTAATTAAAACAGATTTACACCACAACATCCCAAATGCTGTCGGTGATGGCGAACTTCCTGCCACTGGTGGACGTGGGTTCTGGTACATTTTACTAGCATCACTTGTCGCTTTCACTATCATGGCAACATTCTACTTCATCAGACGTAAAGCCCAAGTGGTTCATGAAGATCGTCATGATGATGTGTAATTAATTTAAACTACGATGAAAGGAAGAATTTAGTTCATATTTTCGAGGGGAGGCATCCAGATGAAGTCCACCAAATTTGCGATATTCCAATTTGTTATGCAGGTTGCTATTGTCGTCTTTCTTTTGGTCGGGTTTGGCTTGGCTGCCTACCCTTTTGTCGCTGATCATTTATCTGATTTATGGCATAGACAAATCCAAAGTGAGTTTAGAGCGCGTATGGAGTTAAGCAATCAAGATTATAAGGATCAACAAAAAGCCAATGCGAAACATATGGAGGAACGTTTGGCTGATCCTTATTCAATGGAAAGTTTAATTGATATGCGTACCAATGATTATCCGAATAAATGGTATGTGGATAAGGCGATTGGTGAGTTGTATATTCCTATTATTAAAGAGCAGTTAACCTTATTTGATGAGGCAAACGAACCTGTTTTGCAGCGTGGTGTCGGTTGGGTGCGTGGTTCTGATTATCCCTCGCCTGATAATGGACCAGGTACTAGAACGGTCGTCGCTGGACATTCTGGTTTGCCTCATGCAAGGTTATTTAATAATTTACCAGACGTAAAAAAGGGAGATTTGTTCATTTTTTACGTCTTCAATACATACTTTGCTTATGAAGTAGATGATATTACGCGAGTCTTACCCAATCAAATTGATCATATTGCACCGGTTGAAGGGCGTAATTTGGCGACTTTGGTTACTTGTGTGCCGATTACGATTAATTCACATCGCTTGTTAGTGACTGGTTTTAGAGTTCCTTTTACCCCTGAGATGATGGATATGATTCAAGGAATTCGTCGTTCACGTGATCAAGAAAGATGGTTGTGGATTGCTGGGACGTTGGCAGCATTAGCGTTAGCGTATTGGTTAATTCGTAATGCGTGGCGGGCATTGTTGTTAAGTCGCATGAGAGGCAATCTTCATTTTAAAAACGGGCTGATTAAAGGACACTTATTCCATGAAGAGACCACTTTTGCTTTGTTAAACGCGCGAGGCAAAAAGAATTTAAAACGTAATGGAGAATATTATATCGTGCCTTTTGATGAAGAATTTAATGTCGAATTTACCAAACTTCCTGCTCGTGTCTACCAAGTGCATGAAATGGTAGTAGATGATAAAGGGCATCACTGGCGACTATTTTTTAAACCAAAACTAAAAAAAGAAAAGTACGAAATTGTTAAAAATAATAAAAAGAAGAAAAAACGAAGACAAATTGTCACGTTTAAACTAAAGAAAAAACGCTTTGTTAAAATAATTGAAAAGTAAGGTGGTGAGTAATGATGCTTAAAAAATTCTTTTCATTCTTGTCAAAATTAAATAAACACTCTCGTCTTTTTAGCTTGTCTAAGAATTGGAAGACAAAGCTAATTACTCTTCTTTCCTTACTGACAATGGGCTTTGGGCAATATGCAACGTCCATTGTGATTATTAGTTATAGTATTTATGAGTATTTTGCCTCTCAAGAAGTCCATGTTGACTCGATTGTGGCAGCTTCTTGGTCTCAAGATGGGTTAAAAGAACATTCTAGGTTTGTTTATTCTTTTATTGAGCCTGGCAATATGTTAACCCCAAGTAATCCTGGGTATCATCGTTTTGTCACGGTCACGCATATTATGAATACCGCCAAACTGGACTTAGGTGAAAAAATTGAATATAGCTCAAAATTAATCGTTGAAAACCAAGTCGCACTCGTTGATGAGGAAACCTATTTTTACCCACCTGGAGAAGAGATTGTTGAAGCAGGCGACTCTACTCCTGGTTGTTTTGGTCCAGTTTCACAGGTGAGTTTTTTCAATATTCACTTTGACGGAGAAGACTTCCACGTTTTAGGGTATTTTCCTCATGAAGCAACCAAAGTGGTTATTTACCGCGAAAATGTCAATGAATTAAATGCCATTTCTTTAAACGTCCAAGAAAACAATGCTCAAATTACTAAAAGTACCGGATATGGTGGGACGTTTAATGTGAGTATTCCTGAAAGTGAATTAAGTGGGTTTGGCCGTTTATATATTCAAGCTTATCAGGAAGTGGATAGTCTCGAAGTGGAACTTGGCACGAATGCTTCTTATGACTTTAGTACTAGTGTTTCAAGTAATGCAAGTTTATTTGCTACTGAGCGTGATGTTTTAGATCATGCGGGCAATCCAGAGCCACTTAACAAACCCTCTTTAATCGGCGGAGGCTCTAATGGAATTGTTTACTTAAATGAATCGCACGCCCAAAAAGTAATTGTGGTCAAAGAAGTTTATGATTTAAGTGCAGTTGCTAATAGTGTAGAAGCGATTATGAACTTACACATTGAAAATGTCTTTGATTATCGTTTTGAACTTTGCGAATCAAGAGATACTTTAAAAGATGGGGCATTAAATGTTGGTGAGATCACAAGCTTTAAAGAAGTAACCGATGAAGAAAATAACACCATTCAAGTTCCTAACACTTGGAGCGGAATGGCAAATTATTATTACAATCCAGCCACTGGTCTTGTGGAAAATCCTGGACGTGATCAATATGTTGAAGATGCGATTACTTCTGCTTCTTTATATGATGTGTATGAAGATACTAATGGGGATGATAAGCCTGATGCGATGGTCAATTATGGGGATAATGAGTGGTATCGTCAAAATTTATGGGATAGTAATAGAGAAAATTATGATAAAAAGTCAGGAGATACGTTAGCTAAACCAACATTCACCACACCAACGCAGTGGAGAAGTGCGATTTTTCCTGATGTGACAAACGATACACCATTTCCACAAGATTTTCTTGAATCGGTGGCTATTTATCGTGCGTTAACAAGTGATATTTATAAACATCGTAAGCTAACTGCAGACGGAAAATATACGTTTTCTAAGTCAGTTGCTGGTACTAATGTTTTCCAAGAAGCTGGAATTGCTACTGCGACTTTTGAACGTGATGGCATGGTTGGTCCTCCTTCACAAAACGCTCACGGCACTTATCCTCGTTCAACGAAAATTTCTCCAAATGAAAATTACGAAAAAGTCACAAACTATGACTGGAATCAATATGGACCAAAAGCGCCAGTTAGTAAATTGTTGGTTCATTCGGCAGAAGTTAAAGGAGATAAAATTCTTGTGCGTGGCTTTGTGCCTAGTAATACCAAAGTCTTAGAAGTAAATGGAATAAACTATATAGAAGAAGAAGAAGAAGAAGGAAAATCGCGCCTAACTTTTAATCAATTAGGTGGTGTCTTTGATCTATTAGTGGATAAGTTAGATGAACATGGTGAAGAAATTAACCAGATTCATTTAAAAGCTTGGAGCAATGAGGAAAAAACAACCTCGCTTGCTGACGGGCTTGCGACATTCACCGTTGTAAAAGCTGATTGGGAAGAACGAAAAAACTTAGTCGAAGCAAATTATATCCAACTTGATCAAGAAGAATTAAAAATTCAAAGTATTGAAACTTCCACTGACCATACGACTTTTGACATTACCATCACACTACCAACAGGGGCAGTGAAAGTGGATTTAGTAAATGAACTAAATGAAATCATCGCCACATTTGATGAGCAAAATCCTACCGTTCAATTATCACTTGAAGATGAACTCATCACTTCTTTATCCCTTTACGTGCGTGCTTATGCCAATGAAGAGCGCACGATTAAGGTTGAAAAAAATGATATAGCCATTCATTTTGAAGAAAGAAATGCGCGTAGTCAATATGAAGAATTTTTAGCTTATGCCATTATGGTAGCAGAGTATGCAGATGAACAAGGAGTGGATAACATTTCAGTGCAAACTGGTTTGGGTGTGGTTCCATTAAGCGAATACCTTTTGGAAAATCCTACCTATGCTTTGATGAACCACCCAGCTACGACACCAAAATTTGAAGAAGAAAACTTAGCCTCAACGCCAATAGATGAAAAATTGACGATGTTAGGCAGCTTTAATTACGCGGGAGAAAACGAGGAAAAATGGTCGATTTACGCGAATGATGGAGCAAAACAAAAAGAATTACTCAAACTCATCGCCAAAGACCCGTCCATTTTCCTGCTCAAAGATGCTAATGGAAAACTAAGAAATATCTATACCTACCCACACCCAAATGATACGAGTGTGAATACTGTTTACCAAATGCGAAAAGACAACTTGCGTCATATTGAATTGGCTCAGTTATTAATCGAATTTAGAAAATATCATTCGATTAATTTAGCCAATACAACTGACGGACGCACGAAATATCAACCAGTTGAAAATCGTCAAAATACTATGACTCATTACGCTGATGGTACAAAAGCAATTGGCGAAAGTTACAGTAAAGCAAATGGTTTTGAAGAATACGCAATTGGAGAAATTAAAAATAATGTCTTTGACCGGGCGCAACCTGCTAATGGTCCTTACAAAACAGGGGATATTATGACCAAAGGTGTAGTGAGTATTCAAGATACAACTACGATGAGTCCAAGTAATCTTTCTCATTTACTACTAGATAATGTCAAAATTGATAATGCAACGTTAATGGGTAATACAGTGGTCAATTACACACATATTACCGATAAAAATAACTCCGCAACCCAGACAGTGGGTGTAGGAGACGGTATTTTGGTGCATATGGATGTTTATTTGAGTCAATTGCGAAAAAATCAAAATCCAGAAAATGATGACATTGAACCAAATATCTTCTCAATTGGAAAAGTAGATAAAGATGACCTCTTCCAAACCAATACTACTTATCCTTCTTCTGGTGAAACTCTTTATGTCTCTTTAAAATCATTTAATCTAAAAGGGGATACACCTGAGTTGAATATTACTTTCACCAGTCTTTCAGGGGATATTTTAGGAACAAGTGTCGTTGATGGTAGCCAAGCGGTTATTGGCAGATATTACCGAGAGGGTGAAGCGTTATATATTCAGTTTAATGAAAAGATAAATATCCGTCTTGAAAAAGAAATTACCCAAGACGAAGAAATCATCCATTATCAAGGTGAGCCGCTGTATCAAGCCTTTAATTTTAGCGTTGAGGCAAAATGGGACAAACTTGCCTTTTCAAATGAAATTGCAATTGATCGAAATGGACGTGAGGGATATGTCTATCATGCAAAATCAAACGCTTGGACTTTTGTAGATGAAAATGAGCAAGATGAATATGATTACTTGCCTTATTATCCACTTGCTGCTCAAGTGCTCACACCAAATATCACCCTAAGCTCCGTTGATTTTCGTATCTCTAGTCAATTAACCCCAATGTATGAAGCACCTAATGCTCCTTCGACTTATGGCGGGGAATATATTGATTATTCAGTGGAATTTAATAAACATGAAAATCGTGGGGGCTATCCATTACGAGGCGTGGCTTATCAACCGGAGTTAGTCATTGAAGATGATAACATTTTAGGAGATCGCTATCATGAATATGAGTTAGACAGTATTTCTGTTCAAATTGGTGAAAAAGAGAATTTGAAATGGGCTTATTTACGTGTGCTTGATGGTTGGTCACAAAATACGGGGAATGTGGAAGAAAATAATTTTGATAGTTTGTGGGATACCCTTGATTTTTATGATGGGGGCAATACAAATGGCAAACAATATGTCAGCATTGGTAGTGTAGAAAAACCAATACGTTGGCGTGATCAAGAACTACTTCCTTATGTCGATGAAACGGATAAAATTTATGATTCACCAAGAAAACTAAAAGCTGACGGAAAGGAAGTAAAATACAATCCGATTCGGGAATTAGATTATGTCGTTATTCCAAGAAAACTAGAAGAAAATGGTTACACCTATACAACCTTTACTGTTGCGATTAATCCTTATATGGACGGCTTAGTCGAAGAAGTAATCAAAGGTGTCTTCATTTCATATCAAGCAAGAATCAAACAAAAAGCACCTGAGAAGAAATTAGCTAATTTTGGCATTGAAAACTGGAAACCAAACTTTGAAGCAACAAGTGCGGCACATTTTTTAACTGCTATTCCTCATGCAAAATTACCAAATGCCGGTTCTGATGTTGGTTATACACCTACTTTTCAAGGGTATCTAGGATTTCATAAAGACTTAGGCATTTTAGTAGCCAGAAACTTTGGAAACTATAACGATGATGAAAATGCTAATGATTATAACAAAAATGCCTCTGTTTATACCAGACCTCAAAGTTATGATGTAGTAGATGGTCAACATTACGGAATTGGCTTCATCTCTACAACTAATGGGGTCGATGGAGTCGTCAAAGATTTAAATGAATATATCAGTTTGAACGTCCGCGATTATTCATTAAATCAACACAAACCAGATATTGAGTCCACCATTACAATCAATCAAGAAGGTTTTTATTTAGATGGCAATAAAGGAAATTTATCAGGCATTGACGGTTTGTTACTTGGTTATATTATTCCCAATATTACTATTGTCAATGATCATGAAGAATTTTCAGCTATCGGCGGAATTGACTATACACTTAAGTTTAAACTAGGCAAGGAAGAATTACATCATGTGCAAGTCGCTCGGTTATTTGGTGAGCATTGGGTGGAGATAACGGATAGTAGCAAAACGATTTATACCGTTGAACAATTAGATGATTTACATGGTGAAAATTGGGAGTTAGATGAGCATGAATATCTCATCACTCCTATTGCCAACCCGATGATTGTTTTAAAACAAGGGCAGATACTCGAAGAAAAACTAATCTTAACGGTTAACCTCACTTTAAATGACTCACTCAAAAAAATCAGTGCAAATCCAGACGAAGAGGGAGCTTACCATTATTCATTTTATGATCTTAAAACAGGTGGCTATAAAGATTTCGACTATTATAAATACCAAATTTCTGTTTGGTGTTGGGGTTATTTGTATCAAAGTCGATTAAGAACCCACTCGGCATTATCTATTCGTTCGGATATTGTTGATCAAGAAAGTGATTTAGAAAACGGGGAACAATTAATTACTAAAACATTTCAGGTATCTGGTTTAGATAATAATATGGATCTTCAATATCAATTACCAATCGGTCTGGCATTTCATTCTCAGCTACCGGCAATTGAAAAATATATCAATGAATACAACGCCAAAGAAGAAAACGCCAAGAAGAAAATTATCAAAGATACCCTGTTAAATGTTGCAAATAGCCAAACAAGCACACCAGATGATGAACGTTTTGCAGGATTAAGTGCTTATCTAGTGGAAGAAATCATTCGTAATGACATTATCATCATCGCCAAAAAAGCAGATTCTTCGGTGCTTTTCCAATTTGGCGGTTCAACACCAATCACTGAGGATAGTTTTAATAAGATGGTTGGAAAACCACAAGGAACACACGCACCACCTTGGGTTTATGTGGCACAATATGGTCTGCCCCAAGATGGCATCGACTCAATCACTCCTGCTCCTTCTCCTTACGCCAAAGCGGTATTAAATGCTTATCTAACTGCCACTTTACATGGAGTGATTCCAACTGGTGGAGTGAAAGGCGGTCAAACTTATGGCGATTTACTGCTTCGAGCGGCGAATATGGTTGGCGGAACGCGGTTAATTTCTGAGTCTGATGATGCGATTTATATGTCGTTACTTCATGATATGAAAACCTTATCTCCCTTAAACTTTGCAGGTACCGGTGGGGATATGTTTGCACCGTTTCGCTTAGCAGCTGTTGATGATACTCAAACGATTGAAGTGGGTGCCGAAGGGGATATTTACCCCGAAGTCCAAGGAAATGAAGATTGGTACACCCTTCAAGCATTCGGTGGTTTTAAATTAATGTTTGGACCGAATTTTTATGCTAGTTTTACCGAAGTTATGCAAAATTTCTTATCTTTAGAATCACAAAATGATGCAGATTTTCGTTATCTAGATGTCAGTGTGAGAACAAGACCGGTTTATAATGAAGAATTGTATCGAGGGCTTCTTCCACACGTTCAAGAGCATTTCTTAGATACACAAAACCTGAATGATTTAGGACTAAAAGCATACTCTGGCAACACTTATTTTGACCGATACAGTGACCTACGTTTTACAGATGACCTTCCTTCCTTATTTGGTTGGCATGTGATGAATCCATTAGCTGATATTGAACAACATGATATTTACGGGGCTAACGATTATATCAATGGTCGCGTGTGGAATGAAATCGTTGATGGAGGACCTGCTAGAGATGTTATTCAATTTCAAACGCATACACTTGCTTTGTTATCTGCCTCAGGAGACTTTCTTGCTGCTGGCGAACAAATGCAAAGTGCAGCTTCAATAGAAGAAGGAATGCAAAGTATGGCACCTGCAACGCAAAACATGACCATGCCTTTTGAAGAACAAGAAATTGTTGATTGGACGATTGATCGTGTGATTAACCCCATTCCAGTTGCCATTGAATATGGTTTAGGGTATATGAGTTACGAGTGGAATCGTGAAAATACCATGAGTGGCATTAGTGACATGAACAATCGAAAAATGCAATGGTCATTAATCGTTAATGGCGGCAATGAAGAACTTTCTAGTATCACCATCACCAACGAATTAACGAAAGCATATCAAAACAATCACCATGTTGCAGTGGGTAACGCATTTCCAGCCAAAATCTTTGAAGAAACCTCTAATCCTTATTTCTTAAAAGGAATTAATGACATCAAAATTTACAAAATGGAAACGACAACTCAGCCGAATAAAGAAGGATTCACACCAGAAACAGATATTTATTATGATGGGTATCAAGGACAACAAGCCTTTAAACAAGGAGCAGATATAACCAATATTTTACTCCCACTTTCAAATAGATGGCAAGAAACTGCCGGTGGTTCTAATGATGCCAATCCAAAAGTCATCCCAGCAACAAATGGCAAAAATGAAACAATGGAGCTGGTTTTAAACTTTAAAGCCCGTATGGGTACAACGATTAATTACCCGATTATGATTGTTTGGTCAAGTGCAGATACACAAGCTTTTGAATGGTATGAAAATGATGTGCGCATTGCACATACTTACTATAATGGGATGAAAAAAGACGAAGCTTCAAAATCAGGAAATGGCAAAAATAAATTGATGTATGCCAACACCACCTTAAAACGTTATAACGAAATCAATTGGTCACAAATGCCAAGTATGAGTAATGATGGATATTTTGGTGGCATTGATGCAAGAAGTTTGGCACCTGATGTGAATGGAGTTCCAACCAAAGGAAATTGGCAAACACGTAATAATAATGCGACAGGTAGTGAAATTCCAGATGAAAAAGGCAGAACAGGTGGACGTCCTTTATTTGATACAAAATTAAAAACCTTAGTTGTCGGACAGGACAGTGGACAAACAAAAACAGCAAAAAATCCAAATCAAAACGTCTTAGTTGACTACGAAGATACTCGAGTGAAAAACCCTTATGTTGCTGGTTCACCTGCATCTGATCATACGATGGAAAATCGAACAGCTAATGCAGCAAGTGAAGGATTTACCTTAAAAGACAATAACAATATGGACAGACGTTTTATCTATTACAGTGCCTTAATTAATGGCAAACAGCATAAATATACCGCTAATGCCAGATTTAGTGCGGATTTAGGGAATATTGCACTTTATCAATCAGGACAATCCAATGGAACTCCTCTTGGAAATTATCGAGGTGATTTATTAAGCGTTGGCACCGATACCGCACCAACTGGTGGTATTTCTACTACAAATGGCGTACTTAGTGGAAATATTCCAGCAAGAAATCGGTCCGGAGTGTCTGGGGTAAAACTTGGGTTAGCAAAAGATGACAACTACAAAGACATGATTAACATTTATACGGTTGAGTTGGATTATTATCTTGACCCAAAAACCGGTCTAACTCATGCTTATTGGAAAAAAAACGAACATTCTTTAGAGTATGGCATTGATTTTATCATCCAACAAAATATGAACCAATCTGATATGAATGGCTTTGATGTCATTTTCCTTGGGGATTTAGCAGCCTTAGATGTTCCTTTATATGTGGAGTACATGGTTGAAGAAATGCGTCAACAGCCTCAAGGAACCCCTTATAAAAATACAATTAAGCTAGAAGGATTTGGTGGGCCTAAACAAGAAGTAGCTTCTGTGTTATATCGGCCAAGTGTGGATACAACAGGGGATAATGGAACAACCAATGAACCTTACACTAGTCGTTATGGCACAAATGGTGATTTATATAGCGCTGGTGGAAGTTCTGAGGCAAATGCTACCCATAAAGATGGAAAATTCAAATGGGGGACAACGGTTGGTAATCACATCAGCAATCAAACCCAAGCCCAAAGACGAAGCAATTTATATTGGGGTATTGGTGGCTACGAAGGCGAACTATTCGTTTATGGCACCATTAGTTCCTTTAGTTTATGGACGTGGGAATTTACCGGTTCAGCCATTGGTGGACCAAATATCGGAAATACGGATAGTAAAGCTGGAGTCATTTTAAATAATTACCACTTAGAATATCGTCTGTGGGAAGGCAAGAGAATTCGAGCTGGCGATATAGATTCTTATACCTATGACTTATACGCAAAGAATCGAACAGGATTAACGACACTCACGCATGATGATATTATTTATACCATGGGCGACCGCATTGTTGGTACGTTCATTCACGGAGAAGCGCAAAAATTTACTGGCAGATTAGATAACCCAACAGCTACTTATGGCAATGCGGATAAGTCAACTTCTTTAAGTGGGTTACCTGATGGTGTTTATTTCCTTGAAATGACTAAAAGCGTTCCTGGTTTTACAGCAGGTATTGATACAAAAGCCTCATCATCAATGGTAGTTATTGACCGAAGGCTACATGGTTCAACAAATATCAATGGTGGTGGAGGTGGTGTAAAAAATGCCAACATGATTATGCACTACACCACCAATCATAATCAGGATATTTTTTACAATTATTGGAAACCTGCCGATGCTGGATTTACAGGTTTTACCGTCCCACAAACTGGACTGATTACTTTAGGAAATCGACGATTAGAGTCTGT
>JAITWV010000231.1 GCA_031285105.1 Streptococcaceae bacterium
AAGCTGCTTCCGTCTCGCCACAGCAGCTACACCGTCGAGCCAGTCCGCAGCCCAAATGAGAAAACTCGTAAATGAAGAGTATCATAAACGTCTTACTTATTTCACAAACTCCAATTAACAAACGATGTACTAAAGCGTGAGTGTTCTATTAATTTAAAAATTATTGTTCAATTATCAAAAAAAACGAGGTAATCAAATGAAACTTCTTCATACAGCAGATTGGCATATTGGTAGAACATTAAATGGACATAGTTTAATGCAGGAGCAACAATATGTCTTTGAGCAACTGTTAAAAATAGCACAAAAAGAAAAAGTAGATGGAATTATAATTGCTGGTGATTTATATGATCGCTCAATTCCAGGAGTAGATGCGGTGAGCGTCTTAAATGAAATGCTGAAAAAAATGAATATTGTGGCGAAACTTCCTATTTATGCAATTAGTGGCAATCATGATGGAGCCAAACGTTTGCATTATGGTCGTGAGTGGTTACAATTTCACGATTTGCATTTGCATACTTTACTTGAAGATGCTTTTACGCCAGTTGAAACACCAGAAGCACAAATATTTCTTTTGCCCTTTTTTGATCCGATGGATGCACGTGTTTATTATGCTGCAAAAGGAATGGATGAAGAAAAGGTAAAAGGGATTAAAACGATTCATCAAGCAATGAAATTAGTTATAAAAGACTTTGAATTGCAATTTAATCCGGCTAAAAAGCAAATTTTGGTAACTCATTTTGCGGTTACTAAAAATGAAGGGGAGCAAATTGACTTAACTAGTGAAACAACCTCAAAAGTTGGTGGATTAGCGAGTATTCCAAGTAATTTATTTGAAGCATTTGATTATGTTGCTTTGGGGCATATTCATACGCATTTAGCCTCTCCTCAAAAAAATATTCAATATGCTGGAAGTTTAACGAAATTTAGTATTAAAGAAGCACGAAAACAGATGAAAAAAGGAGTATTTATTGTTGAAATTGGCGATGAAATTACGTCTATTTTTCATGCCATTGCCCCTTATAAAGATATTCTCGTTTTAGAAGAAACATGGGAAACGTTGATAAATCCTGAATTTTATGGGCAATATCAAGGAAAACAAACAGGATTTGCGATTGTTATCAAAGAATTTGACCGCGCAAGTTTGGCAGGGCAAAATATACGTGGAAAATTACAAGAAATTTATGGCACTGTTTATGATTTAGCCTATGAAGATTTAAAACAAACAAATGCCTTATCTAAAGTTGCCCAAGTAGATGAGGAAATGAGTAATGAAGAAATTGTAAGTATGTTTTATCAGCAAGCAACAGATGAAGAATTAAGTGAAATACAAAATGATTTAATTGAAGACATTTTCATCAAATTAGGAAAGGAAAAAGCATAACATGAAACCAATTTATTTAGAAATGAAAAATTTTGGTCCGCATGAATATTCAACCATTGATTTTCTTGCTTTAAATGAAACGCCGATTTTCCTAATTGGTGGGGATACGGGTTCTGGTAAGTCGACGATTTTTGATGCGATGACTTTTGCTTTATTTGGCAAAACAACCAGTAATCGTGATCCAAGATTAATGCGTAGTCAATTTGCCAATCCTAAAGATGAAACAAGTGTGACCTTTTATTTTGAAGAAGGAAGTCAACTTTATAAAATTGAGCGGATGCCTGAGCAAGAACTAGCTAGAAAGAATAATAAGGGCACTAGAAAATTAAAAACTAGCGCTAATTTTTCGATCGTTGAAAAAGTTCATGGACTAGAAACAACAACTATTGCCAGTAAGCCTGCTGATGTGGGAAAAGAAATGATGCAATTGTTAAATTTGAATGCCGAACAATTTAATAAAATCATTCTTTTACCCCAAAATGAATTTGCCCAATTTTTAAAATCAACGACTGCAGATAAAGAAAAAGTTTTAAAACAAGTATTTGGCACGCAGATTTTTAGCAACTTTTCAAAAGAAATTGAACAACTTTATAAAGAAGTAAATGCGAAAAATAAATTATTTGAAGAAAAATTAAATGCACAATACGAATCAAAAATTTGGACAAGTGACGAGTTAAGCCAAATTAAAGTAGCAGCTGTTGATAAAATTAAATTGATTGATACATTAAGTTTCATACGCACTCAAGGGTATCAAGACTTAAAAAAACAAACGCAAATAGCTCAAGAAAACTTAAAACAAGCCACTCAATCTTATGAAGAAGCGATTTTGCAAAAGACGCTATTTGATAATTTGGAAAAAGACAAGTCAACCTATAATGAACAAATTGTGCAAAAACAAGAAGAATTTCAACAAAATCAAGAAGAATTTGCAAACTTAAAATGGGCAAATTCCCTTGCGACTCTTTTTTATGATATAAAAGACCTAGAAGATAAAATTAGTGAACAAAAGGCAGTAAAAGCCACTCATTTACTTGAAAAAGAAGAATTAAGTGCTCAAAAACAAGTAGCTGATTTGAATTTAGAAGAATTAGTGTTGCAACAAAAAACAATCGAGCAAAAAAGCAAACGAATTTTAGAAATTGCTGGAATGATTCCCTATACAAAAAGGTATATTGAGTTAAAAAAAATAGTAGAGGTGAATCTAAAACAACTTGAGGAAAATCAAAAACAACAAACTAATAACCAAGCACTCATTACTTCTATTCAAAAAGAAAAAGAGAAAAAGCAAGAGAATTTACTTTCTAATGAACAACTAGAAGAGCAGTTGGCTGAAATGATGCAATACCAACTTTCGTTCAAGGATCTAATACCATTGTTTAATGAATTAGCCAATTTAGAAAAAATGCATGAAAAAGTAAAAAAGCTGTCCGAAGAAAGTGAAGTGGATTTTTTAGCTGCACAAAAAGAATTAACTTTAGCACAAAAGATTTATCAAGAAAAAATTATCACGCGTCAAGGTCTAATGATCGCCCAACTTCAAGCGGAATTAATCGAAGGAGAAGCTTGTAAAGTCTGTGGTTCAACGCATCATCCTGCTCATTTGCAAACAATCATCGCTAATGAGCAAGAGTTAAAAAAAGCGATGAGTGAAGTGGATGAAGCCCAAAATAAAAAAAGTGCCGCTCAAGTAAATATGGAAACCGGTAAGCAAAAACAGCAGGAAGCTCAAGAGGAATTGCTAAGAATTTCAACTCAAATGACAAATACAAAACAAAAATTTGAGCAAGCTTATTATAAATTTGCAAATCAAGCTAATTTGAGCCAAGTATTTGATAAAGAGGCAATTGAGGCACACTTTGATAAAAACATTCAAGCAATTAAGCAGCAACAAACCACCAACAACAAGCTTTTAGAAACAATCGAAGAATTACAAAAAAATGAACAAGAAATAGTGAATAAAAACCGTGAATTAACCATTAAATTTGCGCATCTAAAAGAAAATCAAGAAAAAAATCAAAAAGAATTGGCACAATTAGAAGAAAAATATACGGTCATTCAAAGTGTTGAAGAATTAAAAATAGAACAAGAACAATTAAATAAAGAAATTGCTGTTTATCAAGAAACACTCGAAACAGCTAAAACCCAAGCACAAATGATTGAGCAAAGTTTATCGAATAAACAAACGCAATTAAGTGATGTAAAAAAAGTAATCCAACAGCAAAAAACGCAAAGATTAACCTTAAAACAAGAACTTCACACCAAGCTGCAGGAGCCTTACGCCAAAACAAATGAAGAAAGTCAACTTAAAAATTGGTTACAAGATATTGCTGAAGAAAAAATGACGACTATCAGTAATTTCATTAGCGTTTATACTAGCCAAAGAATGCAGCTAGAAGAACAAATTCGTGGAGGAGAAGCGCTTGTAAAAAATCAAATTTACCCAGATTTGAAGCAACTTGAAGAAGAAAAAAATGAAAAACAAGAAATATTCACCAAAATAAATGAACAATCTGTTTTAGCCAAAAACGCAGCCAAGCAAGCGAAAGAAACGTCTGGAGAAATTAAAAAAATCAACAAAGAACAAGGAGAATTAGGGATTTATCTTCAAGAAGTCACCAAGTTATTTAACGCTGTTTCCGGTAAAAGCAATCAAACCAAATTAAAACTTGAAACATTTGTCGTGCAACGTCATTTACAAAAAGTGTTAAAATATGCCAATAGTCACTTTTTAAATTTACTTTCAAACAATCGCTATACCTTTGAATTAACCTATGCTGGTTTAACCAATGCCAAAGATTCAGGTCTAGAAATTAGTGTTTATGACAATGAAACAGGAAAATTGCGTCCAACAAACACCTTATCAGGAGGAGAGACGTTTATTGCAGCACTATCCATTGCCTTGTCCTTAAGCGAAATTGTTCAAAATACTTCACGTGGTGTACAAATTGATGCGTTATTCATTGATGAAGGATTTGGTTCTTTGGACTCACAAACGCTCCAAAAAGCAATGGAAGCACTAGAGAAAATTGGTGAAAATAGAATGATTGGTGTGATTAGCCACGTAGAAGAAATGAAATCAACGATTGGACAACAACTTTTGCTGAAAAAATTGGGTGATGGGAAAAGCAAAATCGAAATGATTATGAAATAATGGGGGAACTATGATTCTAGAAGAAAAATTAAAAGAACTTTTTGGTTATGACACTTTTCGTGAGGGACAAAAAGAGATTATTGAACAAGTATTAGAAAGAAAAGCTTCACTTGGAATTTTGCCAACAGGTGCTGGAAAATCGATCTGTTATCAATTACCAGCCATGCTTCAAGACGGTCTAACATTAGTCATTTCACCATTAATTTCTTTGATGAAAGATCAAGTAGACTCGTTGAATTTAGCAGGTATTCCAGCCACTTACATCAACAGCACTATTAATGCGCAAGAAGAAAATTACCGCATGGAAGAAATAGCTAACGGGCGCATTAAAATTTTATTTATCGCCCCAGAACGTTTTGCCTTAGAGCATTTTTATCAATTTTTGCAGACTTTACCTATTGGATTAATCGCCGTAGATGAAGCGCACTGTATTTCACAATGGGGGCATGATTTTCGACCAAGCTATGTAGAATTTGTGCAATTTATTCAAGGTCTGCCATCGAATCCGACAATTTTAGCCTTGACCGCCACAGCAACTCCACGCGTGATGAGTGATATTCAAAACCTTTTAGAAATTCCAACGACAAATGTTGTAAAAACAGGATTTGCTAGAGAAAATTTGCGTTTTGAAGTAGTGAAAGGCAAAGACAAACGTGATTATTTGAAAGAATATATCAAAAAGCACGCCGAGCAATCAGGAATTATTTACGCTTCAACTAGAAAAGATGTCGAAGAAGTCAGCGATTATCTAGTGCGTCTAGGTTTTTTGGCGACTCATTACCACGCAGGTTTAACCGAATTTCAAAGACAACAAAATCAAGACGACTTTCAACACGACCGCAAAACCATTATGGTCGCAACCAACGCATTTGGTATGGGCATTAACAAGTCAAATGTGCGCTATGTCATTCATTACGGCACACCAGCAAATATCGAAAGTTACTATCAAGAAGCCGGGCGAGCTGGACGAGATGGGTTGGAATCAGATGCGGTGTTGCTATTTACTTTAAACGATATGCGTGTGAGAAGTTTTCTAATCGAACAATCCGAAGGCAATGACCTTTATAAAAATAATGAATTTGAAAAGCTAAGACAAATGCAACAATATGCCAATAGTGAAAATTGTTTGCAAAAGTTTATTTTAAATTATTTTGGCGATGAAGGAGAAAACTGTGGCAAGTGTTCTAACTGCACCGACGAGCGAGAATTAGTTGATATTACATTAGATACTCAAAAAATTCTATCATGCGTCAAAAGAATGGGCGAGCGCTTTGGTAAAACAATGGTTGCACAAGTTCTAGTCGGCTCACACAATAAAAATATGCAAAAATGGCATTTTGAAAATTTATCAACCTTTGGAATTATGAAAAATCACAAACAAAAAGAGGTCGCTGAATTAATCGATTTTCTAACAAGCGAAGGTGTTTTGAATACCACATCAGGAAAATTTCCACTTTTGATTGTTTCGCCAAGGGGTGTTCGTGTTTTAAAGGGACTAGAAAAAGTCTATAAACGACAAACAGTTATTCAAGAAAGCAAAAAAGCAATAGTTGATATGGATTACGAGTTGTTTGAAACATTGAGATTGATTCGTTTAGAAATCGCTAAAAACGAAGGGGTACCACCATTTGTCATTTTTTCAGATGCTACTTTACAAAATATTTGTCGTGTTTTACCGCAGACAGATGAAGAATTTTTGCAAGTTTCAGGTGTGGGGCAAGTGAAGTTGGAGAAATATGGGGAGGTGTTTATGGAGGCTATTAAAGGGTATCAAAATGGTAAATAGGGGAATGAATAATTTAGTGTTTAATGCTTTCTTTAGTACAGCGTAATTGATTTGAAGTTTGTGAAATGAGTAAGACTTTAACGTATTCTTCATTTACGAGTTTTCGTATATGGGCTGCGGACTGGTGTTCAGGTTATGGTGGCTGCTGTGGTGGGACGCAATGAAAGATTTTGAAAAGAAAGGCGCTTTTCAAAATCTTTCATTGCTTAATCGGCTAGGGGTTTTCTAAGCGCGAAACGC
>JAITWV010000267.1 GCA_031285105.1 Streptococcaceae bacterium
GCACAATGGATGCAATATTATAAAGATGATGTTGCCGTTTGGGGGAAAGACCCGATCGTAATGCAAGATGAAGAGTTTCAAGAAATTGCAGTTGCTTATTTTACAAAAGACGAGCTAAGTGGACAGTTTATGTATGATTCTGTGACCTATGTGAAAGACATGAACGCCTATCCACAAACTTACTTGGAGCACACCTATAATGAAGTAGGACTTTATCTTGCCAGAATGCTCAAAAAGGACGTGAATGGTAATGATGTCATTGAATATAAAGTGTTTGAAATCGTTGATGATATCTATCCAAATGTAAAAGTGACGCATGCAAGTGTTATCGAATATGGAAAAATGAATCCAGAATTGCCATTGAGTATCACGAACTATATGTGGTATATGGAAGAAGCTTTGGTGGAATTTGATGATATAGAAGAACGAATGACACAGATTGTGATTAGAAGGCGTGACCCTCTCACAGGAATGTTTGATCCACAAACTGTAATTTTGTCACAGAATTTCTCGACAGAGTTTGAAGCGTATGATAATGAATATTTTACAAGGTTAGTCACAACGCCTGGTTATTATGAAGTAACAATTTCTTATTATACTCAGGAAATTGGCAATTCTTCAATTGATACGCGAATGACGAATTTTGAAGTTAGAAAGCGTCCAGATATTATTAAACCAGACGAAGGCTTTCTCCCATCAACAGGAGGTATCGGCATATCCATCCTCCACACTTTCGCTAACATCATCGCCTTACTATTCGGTGTACAAATGTTCAAGAAGTTTAAAGGCAAAAAAATCAAAGAAAATACTGTTGATGTAGAAGAATACTAAAATTCCCAAACAGAACATACAAAAAAGAATGAATGTTTATGCGTTCATTCTTTTTTAGAACATCTGAAATCAAAATAAAAAGTCTCCACGCTATTGGACGGTTACAGTAAAATATATCATTGTATTTTTTATTCTTATTTCACAGCCATTATTCGTGTGTTACTACCTCTCAAACACAAAATACTGCCTCAAAGCTCATTTTTAATTCATTCGCCTATACTTTTCAATCTATCGGCGAATGAATTAAAAAGTATAGGCGAATGGATTGCAATCGATTCGCCGATGAATTTTATGCGTGAAAGCCGAACAATAATGAACTTAAGTGAATGAAACATATGGCAATATATCTTACTTGAAAAGAGCGTAAGTGTTCAATAATAAAGATTAGACGCTTACAAGATTTTCAGCATTCATCTAATTATCAAAATCATAAAAAATTTTTTAATATAATGAATAAATCTTCATAAAAGTATCAATAACAAAACCAATACCTTAAGATAAAAGAGAAGATATAACAACAAAGGAGGGAGTACATATGTGGTGTAAAAAATGTAAAGCAATCATTTGGAACAAAGAAAAAGGCTGCTGTTTATGCACACAAAGAATCAATAAAGGCAAAAAGCCACTCTACTTTAAAACGCAAATGACTTATTTTCTCGCATTCTTTGGGGCAACAGTGCTTATTTTTCTAGCAATTTATCCATTTTTGGAAGGATTAAGCAACACAGCAGCAAGTGAACCTC
Source organism: Streptococcaceae bacterium (assembly GCA_031285105.1). Taxonomy (GTDB): domain Bacteria; phylum Bacillota; class Bacilli; order Lactobacillales; family Streptococcaceae; genus JAITWV01. The sequence continues at coordinate 1,575 of JAITWV010000267.1, forward strand.
GGACAACTTATCAAGCAACACCCAAATTACCAAAAACAAATAGTGAAAGACAAACAACAACTCAATCAGAAGTAAGCTCCCCTCATACAGAACACAATGACAGCAAGCTTTTAGATTATCAAGAAGAACAACTTTTAGCAGGAGTCCCTATTTTTCTCATCCCCGACATTCCAATGCTTCATGAAAGATGTAGCGTAGAAGGTTGTGTCGATGGGCAGATTATGTGTGTTCTTTGTGATGGAACAGGTCAGGTAACTTCACCAACACCAGGTCCTGATTGGTCTTGTAACACGCGTGGATATACGAATTGTATTTGTGACAGTGGCTTTCTTCCATGGAAAACAACACAAGAATTTCGCAGTTATGTTTATATGTTATGGGATATCTATTACTCAACTGGAGCAACTGTCTTTAACGTAGAAACCTATGACTCAGACCCTTATTTAATCATTATGCCATGTGTTTACTGCAATGGTGACCCTGCTTCATTAGCTGGCGATGTATTTTGTCTTTCTTGCAATTGGGGACTATGGTTATTTACCTCAACAGATGCGAATGCACAAATAACCTCAGATGATTTTCCAGAACAAAGGATAAATTCTGATAGCTTAAATGCAGCCAAAGCACAATCATGGCGTAGTTATTTCAGTGATTCAAAGCAAAGATGGCAAACGTACCGCATTGGTGTAGAACATGGAAACAAATGCACCGGATGTGGAACAAGTACAACAGGTGTGCGTTGTGTCAATTGCACGCAAAAGAAGATTAATCAATATGATGGACTGGTTTGGAATCCTTGATTTTTAAAAAGCAAAAACGTGGATGAACTTTAAGCAAAATAGAGGTACTCCCAATAAGATGAAATAGTAAAACAGCCAAGCAGATCGTATAACTTGTGGTCTGTTTGGCTGTTTTGAGTTTTTAATTGGAAAGAATCTATCGAACGCTTACTGGTTCAATAGCTACATCACGAAACAAATCATCACCTGTAATCAAGTAAAGTTTCGTTTGGGAATCAGCATGTCCAAGCTTGCTAACATCCAATGTATCAAACCCAGATTTAGAAAAGAAATAATATTCATGAGCATAATTCGGGAAAAGTTTTCCTTTGTAAAGTAAATGATCAATTGTTGAAGTTTTAATTTTTTCATTTCTCCACTTACATTCACCAATAATCATCGTTAACTTTGCTTCATTAGCAACGATAATGTCAGCATCTGCAGGTTCTTTTTTTAAATTATCTGCTCCCCACCAAGAGCCAAAATAAAGTGGGAAAAAACTTAATTGTCGCAATTTTGCTTTTTCAATTAAATAATCAAGACAGATTTCTTCAAATGCAGGTTTACCGACAAATGTTGAAAGTGTCGGTAAAACTTCTTCGTCTGCAAGGTCATAACCAAATCCACGCTCGACTAATCCTTTATTTTTGAATAAATATTGGTACCAAAAACGAAACATGTTGTCTTTTAGTGCATATTTGCTTTTTCTAGACTTTTCTGGGTTTTCACCAAAAGGAACTGTTTTTGTGATTAATTCCATTTCTTGTAGTGTATTCAAATAGCGTGGCAGTGTCGTTCTTTCAATTCCAGCTTTTTCAGCGATTTGTCCAAAAGTTTCTTGGCCTAGTGCAATTGCTTGGATGATGGCATGATAATTTGCTGGTTCCTTTAGTTCTTGTTTCATAAGCATAATCGGTTCGTTATAAAGCAGACCACTTGTTTGAAAATACAATCTTTTAATATTTTCTTCAAAAGACATCGTTTCATCAATCAAAGATAAATAATAGGGCGTTCCACCTAAACAAGCATAATATTTAATTTTGTCTTCAATCGATGAATTTGCTAACATTTTTCCAGTTTCAAGATAATTAAAAGGTTTTAAGCGGATAGATTCTGTTCTTCTTCCATGCAAAGGAGCTTTTTTTCCAATTACTTCGTTTTCCATTAAACCAACATGGCTTCCACAAAGGATAAGAAAAAGATTCGTTTTCTTAAATTTATGATCAATTGCATGTTGTAACATTGAGCCTAAACTTTTATTCGCCTCTGCTGCATAGGTGTATTCATCAATAATCAGTACTAACTTTTCTTGATTTTCCTGCATAATTTTTGCTTGTTCAAATAAATAAGCAAAAGCATCAGGCCATTTTGTAAAAGTGGGTGTTGTTTTAGGTTGATTAAAAAAAAGAAAAATTTGCTCTGAAAAATCATCCAAGTTCATTTTGTCATTTCCTTCATTTGCCATAAAATAAATGACTCGTTTATTCTTTACAAATTCATCAATCAAATATGTTTTACCAATACGCCTTCTGCCATACATGACTAAGAACTCAAATTTTGAAGATTGATTTAATCGCTTAAAAATGCCTAGCTCCTCTTTTCTTCCGACAAACATATAGCACCTCCTGAATAACATTATTTCAAACATTATGTTTTAGATAATGTTAGCAAAAGTATGCGATTAATTCAAGTAATAGAATAGTCAATAATTTTTGACATCAATAGTAAAATAGCTTGCATAATAAGAAAATAAAATAACAAACAGGAAAATCCATTCGTTTTTCTAAACTTAAATAATTTTAAATTAAGAACGCTTTGTTATAGGCTTTTTCAGGCAAAAAAATTCAATAAGGCAAAAAAAGTAATTTGACCTTATTGAATTGCTCATTTTGCCTTATTGAAATTCTATTTTGAATAAGGCAAAATTGGAAAAAGACCTTATTCAATTCAAAAATGCTCCTATTCAGCTGAATAAATAACATAGAATGAAAAAAATAAGACTCTAACTGTATTCTTCATTTACGAGTTTTCGCATTTGGACTGCGGACTGGCTACAGCAAGGTAAACCACCCTAAGCGCAGATCCAAGCCAGCCGAAAATTCGCAGTCCACAATACACAAACTTCTTTTTCCTATACCATTCATTCCCACTTTACGCTAAAATAGATATAAGAAATACCTATCACAAAAGCAGGTGCTTAAATGAATATACAACAAATGAAATACGTCGTGGCTATTGCCAATAATGGCTCTTTTCGTGAAGCAGCCAAAAAGCTATATATCGCCCAACCTTCCCTATCTCACGCCATTAAAGAGTTAGAAGAAGAACTTTCAACCAAGCTTTTTCATCGGACGAATCGAGGAGCTAGCTTAACCGATGAGGGAGTTGAGTTTGTCTTAATGGCACAAAAACTCTTGGCGCAATTTGACTTGATTGAAACGCGTTATTCAAATGAAGAACAAAAGAATGTCCACTTTTCAATTTCGGCGCAACACTATGATTTTTTAGCGATTGTTATTAGTAAATTATTAACAACAGAAGTCAACTACAAGTCCTTTCGCATTTTTGAGTCGACTACGCAAAAAATTATTCAAGACGTCGCAAAGTTTCGCTCAGAGCTTGGAATTATTTTCTTAAATGATCAAAATTCCGCAGCGATTGGACGAGTTTTAGAACAAGAACATTTAGAATATGAAAGTTTAATCAGTTTTAAAACGCACATCTTCATCAGACAAGGACATCCTTTGGCAAGTTATGAGGAGATTAGTGAGCAGGATTTGCGTGCCTATCCGCAAGTTCGTTTCACGCAAGAAACCAATAATTACAGCTATTTTCAAGAAGATTTGGTGGATGCGATTGAAACAGACCGCGTCATTCATACGAGTGATCGAGCAACGTTGACGGGGATTTTGCAGCGAACCAATGCTTATGGAACCGGTTCTGGCTTGGTGGAAAACCCGCAAGCGCAAGATTTGGCATTGATTCCACTCAAAGACTCTACCATTAATCGCATTACCGTTATTCGTCCGAAAAATAAAGAACTTTCACCGATTGCTAAAAAGTTTGTGCATTTTTTGAAACAGTATTTTACAGAAACTTCTGGTGTTTAATGATAAACTAATATCAGGAGGTGCATGTTAATGTATGGACCAAAAAGAAAACGTGAGCCATTGGAAATTGAGGCGTTTGTTAATTTAGAAGATTCGAATTTTCGTGATCTGCAAGGACGTTTTGTGATTTTGCCAAGTGGACTCAATCGCTTCAAACATGAACTGCAAAGACGAAATTTACTCTTGCCTGCTCATTTAACTGACGTGATCGGTTTCGTTTATGTGGATTATGTCGCAGGGCTTTCTTTGTTTATTTGTGGAGCGGTTTCGCCTGAATTTAATGAAGTCTTTTTGTTTGAAGAAATGAATTTTCCGATTGAATTACGATTAAGACTAAACCACATGATTCATCCTAGGCTGTTAGTCTTAGAAAATTTTTGGGAACCGGAAAGCTCGCTTATTCTTGAAAAGGTAAAAAAAGAGCATTATCAAGATACCAAGAAAAATAAAATTCGTGAGATTACTTGGCTAGATCCAATTCGTGCGAGTCAATTTCCTGATCATCTAACGGTTTTTGTACAAGAGGAAACTTCAAATGAAATCAGTGAGCAAGAAAGTATTTGGGTGAGACCGATTAGTATTTTGTCGTTAAATGAAAAAAATGTCGTCCTTGAAGTGGAAATTTTAAATAGCTCAAGTAACTTAGCAGTCAAACAAGGGAAATTTTCAGTGGTGAGTATTTCCACATTTGCTGATGGGACGCCTTTAGCTGTGTTGCAAAGTAGAATTCAAAACGATGTGGCTGGCTTTATTCATCCGATTAACGTAAGAGAGTTTGACTCAAAAAAACAATATAAGCAGTTAAGCCAAAAGTGTGAAAAATATTTATCTGAAGGCAAGTTAGAAGAGGCCAAAGTTTTGTTAATTGAGCTGGCAGCTAACTTTGAAAATAGCACGCAATCAATGGATGATCCCAAACCACAAGTCAAGCATTTTTATAATGTGTTAGAAGAAGTCATTTTTCATGAATTGGTTTCAGACTCGACTCCGATTTTGATCATAAAAGATGATTATGCTTGGGTAACGAAACAGTTACGACAAATTTATAGAAATTAGAAGAAATTTATAAAAAACTGACTACCCTGCGTATCTAGCGATAGGTGCGTACTCGGTGTTAATTGCTTTTAAATCCTAAAGCTCAACGACTACAATAGATAGCTAGAAATGGCAAACTATGAATGTGGGAA
>JAITWV010000270.1 GCA_031285105.1 Streptococcaceae bacterium
AAAATGACTATGGCTAGTACCAATAAAGCAATCCATGAGCGGATATAAGAACCTGTTAAATCAAAAACCATTCCCATAACCGGAGGAGCAAATCCACCACCTAATGTGGCGATCATTGATAGTCTTGAAAAAATACTGGCAAAATCTTTTGGGCCAAAAAACTTATTGCCAAAAATGTTGCCAGTCATGGAAAATCCGACACTTGAAAGTCCCATAAATGTCCCAATCATCCAAGGTGAAATTGGATTACTTGCTCCTAATGCAAAAACAGGTACTAAAATAGAAGTAATGCCAAAAAAGATTGCGACACTCATTGCTCCAAATTTATCAGCCATCGCCCCAATGCCGATTTTACCGATTGTTTGAAAAATCATACATACTGTAATAACCGCCGAAGCTAACCCAGTCGAGTAACCCATATCAATTAAGTAAGGAACGGTATGCGTATTTGGTGCTGAAGCGATAATCGAAATACATAAAACACCAATGGCTAATAACCAAAACTTCGGTGTTTTCTTTGCTTCTTGATACGTCATTCCAATAACCTTTGGAGTGATTGTTTTTTCTTGATGATCCAGTTTAGAATTTACCTCACGATAAGGCTGCAACCCCATTTCTTGAGGGGTATCCTTAATTAAAAGTAAAATCGTTGGAATGACAATAATTAAAGTCACTGCCCCAGCAAAGAAAAACGCATTCCTCCAACCAAAATTGTTAATCACACAAGTAGAAACAGGATTCATCACCGCAGCACCCAAGCCAGTTCCAGAAAAAGCAATCCCCATCGCTGTTGCTTTTTTATCCTCAAACCAACGATTAATTAAAATGCCAATAATCACAAATCCACCAGCATTTAAAACCAAACCTGAAAAAATCCCAATCGCATAAAAATGCCACAAATTTTGAGCAAGCCCTAAAGCAGCAAGTGACAATCCATTTAAAGTAGTGCCAACTAATGCCATTTTTTTGATTGAATACTTAGTAGAAAGACGACCAAATAATGGCATTAAAAAAGCAGCTGTAAGCATTGTTAATGTTCGGAAGAAAACAAATTCTCCTCTAGAAAATCCTAATTCTTGTGTGACAGGATGAACGTAAAGGCTCAAAGTATTTTGCAACCCAGCTGCTAGTGCTAAAATTAAAGCTGCACCAATAATTACCCATCCATAATGGATATTTTTTAATTTCATAATGATTCCACCTTTTTTCTTGATAGGTTTATTATCTAAGAAAAGCTAAGGAGAATATATCTAAATAATGGCTAAAACTTGCCTAATTGTGTCAATAAAAAAGAAGCTCTAACTAGAACTTCTTCCTAACACTAAACTAAAACCGCCAAACGTGCCTGTTTCATATCTTCCCTCGGTGATTTGCCAAACATTCTTGAATACTCCCTAGAAAACTGCGAAGAACTTTCATAACCAACCTCGAAAGCCGCTTGTGTGGCACCAAATGAGTTTAATAGTAACGTTCGGGCATTTTGCAAGCGAATTTGTTTTTGAAATTGAATCGGACTCATCGCAGTGACTTCTTTAAAATGGCGATGGAAAGTAGATGCACTCATATTTGACACTTGTGCTAGTTCCTCAATCGAAAAACTTTCCGCATAATTTTCCATAATATAATGAATCGCTACAGATATTTTATTGGTAAAGGTATCTTTTAAAGCAATTTGTGATAACTTATAGCCTTGTGGTTCTTGTAAAACACGGTAGATAATTTCTTTAATAATCATTGGCGCCATAAAGGCAATATCATCAGGTGTCTCAAGTAAACGTACCAAACGAGTAACCGCACTTTCTAATGAAAAAGGGAGCGGACTTACAAATAAACCTAAGTCGCTTTGATTTGCTTTTACTTCATGATGAATAGAAAATTCTTGCATGACTTTTAAAATTTGTTTATTCGTCAATTCCACTACGAGTGCTAAAAATGGTTCTTCTTTACTAGCTTCGTGAACAAAACCTACGACTGGCACATTTACTGATGAAATAAAGTATTGCCCTGGACCATATTCGACCGTTTCGTTCCCAATCGTTAGTTTTTTATGTCCTTGAACGACCATACAAAAAGCAATTGAGGAAACGCTATGAAAAGGACCACCTGTTGTTTCTCTTTTGGAAATATGTAAGTTGGGAATTTCAGACTCAAACCGCCCAATTCCTTTTGCATGAGTATTTAATAAATTTATAATTTCTTCCATTAAAATCCTCCTTTATTATCATCTAATTTTAATTGTATCAGGTGAAATAGGATTAGGCAAGAATGTTTTTAGATGTAATGCAAATGTAACTATTTTTCGAGGCTAAATTGCGTATTTATATTATAGAGACACAAAAAAACACTATGATATAATGGAGGAAAAAAGAAATGGGACTGATGGAAATGGAAAAAAAGCTCTTTACTTACGAAGAATATCGAGCATTAGAATTGCCACAAGGGCAAGACGCAGAATTTGTAGAAGGGGAAATTATTATGCGTTATCGTCCGACACTTGAACATCAAGAAATTCTTGGTAATTTGTTTTACGCACTAAAAGATTATCTAAAAGGAAAACCATGCAAAGTTCTTCCCGAAGCAGAAGTTGACTTATTTGCCAATCAAACACAAATTCGCATACCAGATATTTTGATTAATTGTAAAAACGAACGTGACAAACGCACTCACATCGAAGGGGCACCAGAAATTGTCATCGAAATCGTCTCAAAATCATCAATTACCCAAGACTACATCATTAAAACAGCGGCTTATCAACAAGCAGGAGTGAAAGAAT
>JAITWV010000277.1 GCA_031285105.1 Streptococcaceae bacterium
TCTAAAGCTTTCACGATTGTACCATTGCTACACTTATGTTTTTGGCTTAGTTTACGAATAGACGGCAATGCTTGACCTTGGGATAATATACCTGTTTGAATATCTTGTTTAATGGTTTCATAAATTTCTTCAAATCGTTTCATAACCTCCCCTTTCTGATTTTTTTGTGTAATTGATTTTAGCAAAGCGTTTTCTTAATATCAATATAAATTTGAACAAAGTCTTGTTTTCATGTGAGAACGCTATTATAATGGGTAATAAATTTAAGAATAATTTTATTCTAGAAATAAAAGGAGTATATAAAAATGCAAGCTACTAGAAAAATGAATATAGATGCAAAAAGTTTTTTTGATATGATTTTAACCTCAGCAAAATATGATATCGAACAATCAACCAAAGAGGCTATTGCACTAGAAGACATAAAAACCGGATTTACATATAAAAAAGACTTAACAAATAAAGTAGGCAAAATGGGCGACTCAATTACAACACTAACAACAGTTGATGTGCCATTTGTCTACGAAGCAAGTTTTAAAACCGCTCGTGGGATAAACACGGTTAGTTATAAAGTTGAACAATTATCTGATGGCATTAATGTTACTTATTCAGAAGACTACATTCCAGCAACTTCAACTTTACAATTAAACAATAAAATCGTTAGTATCTTTTTCAAACGTTCAAATAAAAAACGTATGAAGGGTATGCTAAAAATGATGGAAGAGCACTTATTAAAACAAGTAAGTTAAGAAAAATTAAGGGCGCACGTTATATAATGTGTGTTCTTATTTTGTATTTTTCAGAATTTTTACAACATTAACAGCGTAAGTCAATTGACCCCTTTGGCTATGTTTGTTACAATGAATGAGTGTAGAAGAACACATTTTAGACAAAATCGCAACGGTAGGTCGGGCGATTTTTGCCTAGACCTTTTTTGCGAAATGAATAAATTTGAAAGCAAAGAGGTGTGACACAATGAATTATGTAATTACAATCATTGGTGTTATTCTCGCATTGATCATTGGACTTTTTGTTGGTAAAAATATGACCCAACAAAAGGTTGATAAAGAATTGGCTGAAAAAGAAAAAGAAATGCAAGCAGCAAAACAAACAGCTCAAGATGTTATTAATAATGCAAACGCTCAAGCAAACATCATTGAAAAAGAAGCACAAACTGCTCGCAAAGAACTTTTATTAGAAGCCAAAGAAGAAAGTCAAAAATATCGAGTGCAAATTGAAAACGAACTAAAAGAAAGCCGTCAATCTGTCAAAGAAGCAGAAAACCGCTTAGTAGGACGTGAACAATCACTTGATCGAAAAGATGACTCAATTTCTAAAAGAGAACTAGCTCTTGAAGAAAAAGAAGACAAATTGACGTCACAAAAACTTTCACTTGATGAACGCGAGAAAAAAGTAGATGAGTTAGTAGAAGCTCACCAAAAAGAATTAGAACGTGTAGCTGGTCTATCACGTGATGAAGCAAGAGATATTTTAGTTAAAGAAACAAAAGACGAACTTTCACATGAATTAGCCGTAATGGTCAAAGAAAGTGAAGAACGCGCCAAAGAAGAAGCAGACCGCAAAGCTAAGAACATCCTTTCATTAGCAATGCAACGTGTTTCAGGTGATCAAGTTTCAGAAAACACTGTATCTGTTGTTAATCTTCCAACTGACGAAATGAAGGGTCGAATCATTGGTCGTGAAGGTCGAAATATCCGAACACTAGAAACACTGACAGGGATTGATTTAATTATTGATGATACCCCAGAAGCAGTTGTTTTATCTGGATTTGACCCAATTCGCCGTGAAATTGCCCGTATGACTCTTGAAAAACTAATCCAAGACGGACGCATTCACCCAGCTCGTATTGAGGAAATGGTTGAAAAAAGCCGCAAAGAAATGGATGAACGTATTCGCAATTATGGTGAAGAAGCAGCCTTTGAAATTGGGGCACATAATCTTCACCCAGACTTAATTAAGATTATGGGACGTTTACATTTCCGTACATCTTATGGGCAAAACGTTTTAAACCATTCTGTAGAAGTGGCAAAACTTTCAGGCGTTTTAGCAGGAGAACTTGGCGTGGATATTGCTCTAGCCAAACGTGCAGGATTCTTGCATGATATTGGTAAAGCACTAGATCATGAAATAGAAGGTTCTCACGTTGAAATCGGTGCTGAATTAGCCGCAAAATACAAAGAAAATTCTGTTGTTGTTAATACCATCGCCTCTCACCACGGTGACACTGAAGCAACAAGTATCATTGCCGTTTTAGTTGCCGCAGCCGACGCTTTATCAGCTGCTAGACCAGGAGCGCGCAGTGAATCACTTGAAAACTACATTAAACGTCTGCAAAACTTAGAAGCAATTGCCAATAGTTTTGACGGTGTAGAATCAAGTTTTGCTGTTCAAGCCGGTCGTGAAGTACGTGTAATGGTTCAACCAGAAAAAATTGATGACCTACAAGCAATAACCATGGTCCGGGATATCCGTAAGAAAATTGAAGATGACTTGGATTACCCAGGACATATCAAAGTTACCGTTATCCGCGAGACTCGTGCAGTGGATTATGCGAAGTAACGCATAAAGATGTTAGGACTTTTGGAAAGTTCGAGCGTTAATTTAATCTTTAACAACCCAAAACCCCCAATTCCTTCTTTTTGATGGAATTGGGGGTTTTTCTTCTTAATCCAAACGTTTCAAACAGATAATCCAAACGTTTGATATTTTGCATCAGACAAAATTGCCTGTTATTTTCATTTGCTTTTTTCTTTTAACAGAATTGTATGCTAATTAATAGTTAGTTGACTTATAATTAACTAGCATATATAATAGAATAAAATCAGGAAGCAAACGAGGTGAATGAAATGACAAACATCAATCAAAAAGAACTATCCACTTTATTACAAAAAGTCACAAAAAATCTTTTCTTTGCCCATCACAAACAAATGGAAGAATTAGGTCTGCAAAAAACCCAACCTCATATTATCCATATTCTTGCCAAAAATGATGGACAAACACAAGTCGAGTTAGCGCAAAGGTTAGAAGTCACACCAGCAACTATAAGTGCCATGCTCAAACGAATGGAACGTGATGAGATGGTTTATCGGGTGCGCTCAAAAGAAGATGCTAGGGTGACACATGTGTATTTGAGTGATAAGGGAAAAGAAAATGTTGATAAAATCAAGGATATTTTTGAAATGATGCAAGAAAAAACCTTCCAAGATTTTACACAAGAAGAAATGCAACAAGCACAACATATTTTTAAGAAAATAATTGAGAATTTAGGAAAGTAAAGGGATTTATATGCTAAAAATATTTAAATATCTAAAGCGTAATGAGATTATCCAAATCATATTCGCTGCGATTTTGATTGTTGGTCAGGTTTGGTTGAATTTGCGTTTGCCTGATTATATGGCAGATATTACCAAATACATTGAAAGCCCAAATGCAACGATGGAAAATGTATTAACAGCAGGTGCTTGGATGCTTGCTTGTGCGTTGGGTGCGTCTATTTTGGCAGTTTTAACAGGATTTATTGCCGCAAGAGTTGCTACTAGTTTTTCAAAAACGTTGCGTGCAGAAGTCTTTGATAAAACATTATCGTTTTCAATGGCTGAAATTAATAAGTTTTCAACTGCTAGTTTAATCACACGTTCAACCAATGATGTGACTCAAATTCAGTCTATTTTTGCAATGGGTCTGCAAGTTATGGTTCAAGCGCCGATTTTGGCTGTCATGGCGATTTTCAAAATTTCAGGTCGTGGTGTTGAATGGTCAATTGCGACTGGGATTGCTGTTTTTGTGGTTATTTGTTTAAACATTTTCTTGGTAACAGTTGCTGTGCCAAAATTTAGAATCATTCAAAAATTAACCGATAATCTCAACCGTGTTATTCGTGAACATTTGACAGGAGTGCGTGTCGTTCATGCTTACAACGCTGAAAATTATCAAGGAGCAAAATTTGAACAAGCCAATGATGAAGTAATGAATACGAACTTGTTTGTCAATCGAGCAATGGCGATTTTGATGCCAACCATTACGCTTTTAATGCAAGGTTTAACATTAGCTATTTACTTGATTGGTGCGCAGATGATTCATAATGCTGCTTTACCAAGTGTTGATCCAAGTGCGCGTATTACCATTTTTTCAAATATGGTCGTTTTTTCGTCTTATGCCAAGCAAATTATTATGGCATTTATGATGATGGCAATGATTTTTATTTTAATTCCGCGGGCGATGGTTTCGGCTAAACGTGTTTTAGAAGTTTTGGAAACACCACTAAGCATTGTTGATGGTGAACTAAAAACCTCATTGGTAGGACATGAAGGTGAAATTGAATTTAAAAATGTTTCTTTCAAATATCCCGATGCGCAAGACGCTGTTTTAGAAAATATTAGTTTTAAAGCCAATAAAGGAGAAACAGTGGCTTTCATCGGTTCAACAGGTTCTGGTAAATCAACGTTAATTCATTTAATCCCTCGTTTTTATGATGTGACATCAGGAGAAGTCTTGGTTAATGGACGAGATGTGCGTGAATATAAACAAGAAGCTTTGTTAAATAAAATTGGCTACGTTTCACAAAAGGCGGTTTTATTTTCTGGAACAGTTGCCTCCAATGTCGCTTATGGCAGTAATGGGGTAGAGCAATTGACCCAAGAAGGTGTGAAGCGTGCAGTAGCGATTGCGCAAGGACAAGATTTTGTTGAAAAAATGGAAGACCAATATGAAGCTTCGATTGCTCAAGGTGGGACAAATGTTTCTGGTGGGCAAAAACAACGTCTATCGATTGCCCGTGCGGTTGGTCGGACTCCTGATATCTTTATTTTTGATGATTCCTTTTCAGCACTTGATTACAAAACCGACCGAGTATTGCGTTCTGTTTTGAAAAAAGAAACAGCCGGAGTTACAAGTTTAATTGTCGCTCAACGAATTGGAACGATTAAAGATGCGGATAAGATTATTGTACTTGATGAAGGAAAGATGGTCGGAATTGGGAAACACAAAGAATTACTACAAACTTGTGAAACATATAAAGAAATTGCTTATTCACAACTATCTAAGGAGGAATTAGAAAATGAGTAAAAATAATCAACCACAAAGACCTCCTGTGCGTAGAGGTGGTGGTCCTGGGCAAATGGCAATTGGTGAAAAACCGAAAAATTTCAAAAAAACATGGAGTAAGTTAATTGCTTATGCCAAATCTTATCTACCAGTTATCATCTTGGCAATGATTTTAGCTATCACCTCAACTGTTTTTGCCATTTATGGACCCAATCGTCTAGGTGAAATTACAGATATTATTACCAAAGGTTTCATGGGTGAAATTGATACAGACAAGATTTTCCAAATAGGTTTTTTATTAGGCGTTTTGTATGGACTTTCTTATCTGTTTAGTTACGCCCAAAACTTTATTATGGCAACTGTTACCCAGCGCATCACTAAAAAAATGCGTACCGATATTTCGGCAAAGATTAATAAATTACCTTTAAAATATTTTGACTCCAATAGTTATGGTGATATTTTAAGTCGCGTCACCAATGATGTTGATACAATCGGGCAAACCATGAATCAGTCCGTTGTGTCGATGGTTTCAGCAACCGTGATGTTTTTAGGAACGCTCATTGTAATGTTTAGCGTGCAGTGGCTCATGGCAATCACAGCCGTTTTATCTACTTCGATTGGCTTTGTTTTGATGAGTGTTATTATGAAAAACTCACAAAAATATTTCGCTCGTCAACAAAAAGGGTTAGGGAAAATTAACGGGCATATCGAAGAAATTTATTCAGGGCATAATGTCGTTCGTGCCTATAATGCCAATGAAGAAGCAAGTTCGCTCTTCCATCAGATTAATGAAGAATTATATGATAGTGCTTGGAAATCACAATTTTTATCAGGAATGATGCAACCTTTAATGAACTTTGTTGGTAACTTTGGCTATGCACTTGTATGTGTGGTCGGTGCTGCTTTAGTGATGAATGGCTATATCGGATTTGGTGTAATCGTCCAATTTATGATTTATATTCGCCTATTTACCAATCCATTAGGTCAACTAGCCCAAGCCATGACAAATATGCAATCAGCCGCTGCTGCTGGAGAACGTGTGTTTGAGTTCTTAGATGAAGAAGAATTAACAGATGAAAGCAATAAAACTAAAGAATTAACCCAAGTCAAAGGAAACGTTGAATTTGAACATGTAAAATTTGGCTATGATTCAGACAAATTAATCATCAAAGACTTTAGTGCAAATGTTAAAGTTGGTCAAAAAGTAGCCATTGTCGGTCCAACTGGTGCAGGTAAAACCACGATCGTTAATTTATTAATGCGTTTTTATGAAGTCAATAGTGGACAAATTCGTATTGATGGACTTAGCACAAATGATATCACGCGCCATAATCTACACGATCAATTTGCAATGGTGCTTCAAGATACATGGTTATTTGAAGGAACCGTAAAGGAAAATATCGTCTATAATAAAGAAGGAATTACCGATGAAGCGATTATTGAAGCGTGTAAGGCAGCTGGTGCGCACCATTTCATCCGTGCATTGCCAAATGGTTATGATACCGTTTTAGATGATAAATCTTCGCTTTCCGTAGGTCAAAAACAGTTACTAACAATTGCTCGTGCGATGGTAGCCAATGCCCCATTATTAATTTTAGATGAAGCAACAAGTTCTGTCGATACAAGGACAGAAATATTAATTCAAAAGGCAATGGATAAATTAATGAGTGGGCGCACTACCTTTGTCATTGCTCATAGACTTTCTACGATTAAAAATGCTGATTTAATTTTATATATGCATGAAGGGGATATCTTAGAAAGTGGCAATCATGAAGTATTGTTAGCTCAAGGTGGATATTATGCGGACTTATATAATAGCCAGTTTGAAAATGCTTCGTAGTCCTAAGAAAATATTTAACGAAACTCTCCAAGGGCAAGCATCATGTGTCCTTGGAGTGTGTTTGTTTATTCAATAAGAGCTGTTACAACAGGGTTTGATTGAGGTGAGATAAACTTGGAGTGTGTTTGTTTATTCAATAAGAGTTGCATTTTTATCAAGATGTAACAACTCTTTTGCCGTATCTTGATTGATGACTAAACAATTGAAATAATTATTTTTCAGCGCAATTAACGTAGCCTCTGCTTTTTCTTTATGATTGACTAAAGCGATGGTAGTAGGTACATTTGTTAGTTCACTGAGACTTAAACTAATCGTTCGTTCATCTAAACTTCCTTTAATTATTTTTCCTTTTTGATTATAAAAACGACAACAAACTTCACCAACTGCTTCATTTATCCTAAGTTCTTCCAAATCTTCTTGTGTTAAAAGATCGCGCCACTGACTTCTAGCATAACTTAATGGACCTCCGATACCAACAATCGCCACATCTAAATTTGCCCAAGACTTCCTTAACTCATGAAAATATTTTGCATTTAAAATTCCCTCAGCCATCTGTTTACTTTCTTGAACGACTGTTGCATTGATGAAAATATTGTTGCTGCGAAAAATACGCGACATATTATAAACCAAAGTATTGATATGAAAATGCGCATTTACTTGACTTGGACCGCCAGCTAATGGAACAAAAGTCGAATTTTCTAGCTCTTTTTCTTTCATTTGATTAATCACATTGGCAATCGTTTCACCCCAAGAAAGCCCGATTGTTTGATTAGAGTCAACACGTTCGCGAATAAAGGTGGCAGCTTGTTGGTAGAATTTTGCTGATTGTTCCTTACGTGTTTGTTCTGGATAAGATGGCACAATTTTAATCGCTTTTAGATGATATTTTTCTTTTAAGTAGTTTTCTAATTCATAAACCTCAGGATTGGCACCGTGTATTTTAATTTCAACAATCCCTTCGTTTCGAGCTTGAGTGAGCATGCGACTAATCGTTGTTCGGTAGATGCCTGTTTCATTGGCGATTTCATTTTGACTTTTTTGTTCTATATAATACATATAAGCAACTTTTATTAATTTATTTCGTTTTTCGTCTTTCATTATAGTCCCTGCTTTTTGATTGATGAGTTTAAGTTTAACATTTATTTGAAAGTTTTTCGCTCAATTGCTTGTAATTTTTGGTGATTTCTTTGATAATAAGCAAGACAAAATGAGGTGAAGAAAATGATTTTACTATTTAATAAACCATTTGGAGTGTTGACTAAATTTACAGATGAAAATGGGCGAGCGACTTTGGCTGATTATATTGATATTCCCAATGTTTATGCAGCCGGTCGTTTGGATAAAGATAGCGAAGGATTGCTATTATTAACCGATGATGGTAAATTAAATCAGCGTTTGACTAATCCAAAGAGTAAGTCTTACAAAACATATATTGTTCAAGTAGAAAATGAAGCCACTAATGAGCAAATTCGCCAATTAGAAAAAGGGGTCATACTAAAAGACGGTTTAACTTTACCAGCAAAAGTCAAAAAAATTGATGAACCTACTTGGTTATGGGAAAGAAGCTCACCAGTACGAAAAAGAAAAAGTATTCCAACTAGTTTTCTTTCGATTTCAATTAAAGAAGGGAAAAATCGGCAAGTTAGAAGGATGACCGCTTCAGTTGGCTTACCCACTTTGCGTTTGATCCGCGTG